>JAYVXK010000366.1:0-2007 GCA_043785265.1 Myxococcales bacterium
TTGGTATTACGATAGTCGGAGTCGAGGAAGTCACACCGTGAGCTGCCTTTGGGGTCGCTCACTTGGTAGTTGAACGTCCCGCCTTGCTCGCGGCAGACATCGGTGGATGGCGGTCCGCCGTCTCCCCAACAGGAGTCCTGCCATTCTTCGACGTTGCCGCTGAGATCGTAGAGGCCGGAGTAACTGCCCGTGCACTTGGAGAAAGACGCTACGGCCACCGCCTTTCCGCCGTCTGCCGCAACGTTGCACGCCGTCACGTCGTAGTTGTTGCCGTAGGGGTAGGTCCACGAGCCGTATTGCGAGCACGCGTGAAACCATTGCGACTGCGTGGAGAGCGCTGCCGAGTTCTTGTCGAGCGAGCCACCGCCGATTTTGCCGCACAAGCGTTTGCCGGCCCATTTGCAATAGGCAGAGGCATCGCACCAGTTCACGTAGACGACCGGATAATCGGTTTTGCTCGGATCCCAGGTCGTCGGCGTGAAAGAAGTGTTCCACGAGCAAACGGAAGGCTGGGCATTCGGATCTGGATTGGATGCCAAGAACGCCGCGTACTGACTGCGGGTGACCTCCGTTGCGTCCATGCACCCTGCCACCCCGATCGATACGAACTTCGGTCCCGGTAAGTTGGTTGCGCACCCAGGTTTGTAAGTGTCCGCGCCAACATCTGCGACGGCCACATCCAGGCTGGTGTCGCTCCCTCCACCTGCGTCGACGACCGCGCGGTCCACGAACGAACCATCCACGGTGGTCGTGTCGGTTTGTGAGTCGAGCCCGCTGGTGCTCACAAAGAGCGAGCATGCCGACGCGAGTGCCACTCCAAGGACACATGCAACGACAAGTGCGGTCTGCCCGCGCACGCGAGATCGCAATAACCTCACGCCTGTCACGGTATCACACGATTTCATAATTGCTTGCTACGGCTTGAATCGCGGATATTCTCGTAAGACGATGGGGAATGCGGCCTCCAATGGCAGCGACGATGCTGTGGCCGCGCCCACGGTCGTTCGCACTGTTGGTCGCTATGCCCTCTGCGATGAGATCGCGGCGGGCGGGATGGCCACGGTCCACCTGGGAAGACTCGTCGGTCCTGTAGGCTTCTCGCGCACGGTCGCGATCAAACGCTTGCACGCTCACTTCGCCAAGGACCCGGACTTCGTGGCGATGTTCCTCGACGAAGCTCGCTTGGTCGCGCGGATACGTCATCCCAATGTCGTGCCGACCGTGGATGTGGTGCAAGAGGGCGAAGAGCTGCTCCTCGTGATGGAGTACGTGCAGGGGGAGTCACTTGCCAGGCTCGTCCGTCGCAGCGCTACGGTCGCGCGCTCGATTCCGGTCGGGATCGTCGCGTCGATTTTCGTCGGGGTCCTGCATGGCTTGCATGCCGCACACGAAGCGAAGGGCGAGAACGGAGAGTCACTGCACTTGGTCCATCGCGACGTGTCTCCGCAGAACATCCTCGTCGGTGTCGATGGCGTCGCGCGGCTCTTGGACTTCGGTGTCGCCAAAGCCACGCAACGTTCCCAGTCGACTCGCGACGGTCAGGTCAAAGGCAAACTCGCGTACATGGCACCGGAGCAAATCTCGTCCGATGTGATCGACCGGCGCAGCGACATCTTCGCGGCTGGTGTGGTGCTCTGGGAGGCGCTCACCAATACGCGCTTGTTCGATGCCCAGTCTGATGCGCGTGTGATGGCGAAAGTGCTCGCCGCGGACGTGCAAGCGCCCAGCGCATTTGCTCTCGACGTGCCCAATGAAGTCGACGCGATCTGCCTGCGCGCGCTCGCGGTCGATCCCCGCAACCGCTTCCAGACCGCGCGCGAGATGGCCCTGGCACTGGAGAAGGCCTGCCCGCTCGCGCCAGCATCAGAGGTAGGTAGCTGGGTCGAGTCCTTGGCTCACGAGGCGATTGTCGCGCGTGCTGCGCGTGTCAGCGACATCGAGAGCCGCTCGGACATCCACGTGAGAGCCGTGATCGCGGCCGAGCCGGAAGTGGAAGTCACCTTCGAA
>JAYVXK010000367.1:0-2003 GCA_043785265.1 Myxococcales bacterium
AGCAAGGACGGCAACGGAAAACCCGCCGCTTGGTACGTGTCAGGTGTCGCCGCTTCGCCAGACGGCAAGCGACTCGTGGTCACGAGCGTCATCGAGTCATCGCTCATCGTCTACGATGTGGCGACGCGGCAATCGCTCGGCAGTGTGAATCTCGGGTGGGGCGAGACGTTCGGGGTCGCGATCGATCCCAACGACATCAAGGGCGACTTTGCGTACGTGAGCATGTGGGAGAAATCCAAAGTGCTCGAGGTCGATCTATCGGTGCCGTCAGCGCCAAAGATCGGCCGCACATTCCCGACGAAGAAGGATCCCGAAGGAGTCGCGTTCATCGATGCGCGCACGATGATCGTTTGTGGCGACCTCGGCGATACACTCACGATCATCGACCGCGCAAGCGGCGCGACCACGGACGTAGCGCTCGATCCGAAAGCAACTTTGCTCGGCGCGGAGCCTGGTGCGATCACCTACGACTCGGTTCGTCATCGACTCTACGTGACGGTCGCTGGCAGCAACGCGCTTGCTGCGTTCGACGTCGACACGTCGAAGAATCCTCCTGTGCTCTCGCCAATGGGGCGTATTCCAGCTGGATTTTGGCCTTCTGCGGTGACGACACTGGCAGACGGCTCCATCGTCGTCGCGAACATGCGCGGTCGCGGCACGGGCCCTCGACCACTCTATTTCGATCTGGGCGACAGCGACATCGGCGATCGCATGCGAGGCTCGGTGCAACATGTTCCGCTCCCGTCGCCAACAGACATGACTGCAGACGATGCGATCGTGGAAGACAGCATCGCGGCCGGAGCGCGTGCCGGCGCCCCCACGGTGAATTGTCCCAGTGGCGCGAACGACTTTCCGTTGCCTGCCACGAACACTCAAGGCCCGTCTCCGAACATCCAGCATGTGTTCTTGGTCGTCCGCGAGAACAAAGCTTTCGACGGAATTTTCGGCGACTTTCCCGGTGTAAACGGCAAGCCCGAGTACGTGCTCAAGCCAAACGCGATGGATCAAATCTGGAAGAACCTCCGCTCGGCCGCGCGCGCGTTTGCCATCAGCGACAACTATTACACCGACGCGATCTATTCGACTCAGGGACATGTGTGGGCGACGTATGGGCGTTCGAACGACTTCAACGAACGCACGTGGATGCTCAGCGACACGCGCAACGGCCGAGCGGTGCCGGGGGGTGGCGTGATCGATGTGGGTCAACCGGTCGAAGGATCGTTGTTCGATTGGCTCGGCAACAATGGCGTCGCGTACGACATCCGTGGAGAGATCGATGGGTCGCCTGCCAAGCCGCCGATGGCTCCCAATCACTACCCACTCGACGGCAAATATCCAGGCGGGCCGTTCCAGAACATCGGTTACAACGATCTCGAAAAGGCCTGTTATTTAGCCGCAGAAATGCGTGTATTTTGCAACCTTGGATCAGTCACGTACCTGACGTTGCCCAACGATCACACCTTTGGTGTCTCGCCATCTAGACCGACCCCGGAGACGTACGTGGCGACCAACGACGAAGCAACGGGGATGTTCCTCGATGCGCTATCACACTCGCCGCTCTGGGCATCGTCGGTGGTGCTGATCACCGAGGACGACCCGTCACAGGGCGGCGAGCATGTCGACAGTCATCGGACGCCGCTCACGGTCGTCTCTCCGTGGGTCAAGCGCGGGTATGTGAGCAAGACGCACGTGGACATGGCGTCGATTCACAAAATGCTCGCGCACTTTTTGGGCAAGCCGTATCCCAACGCGCTCGTCGCTCGAGCGGCGTTGCCATTCGACTTGTTCACGAGCACGCCGGACTATGCTCCGTTCAAGTACGAGCCACGAAGTTGGCCGCTTGCGTGTGGCAACGGCGCAAGCAAAGACGAAGTGACGCTCACCGACAGCTGGGACTTTTCGCGAGAAGACGCGCAGCCAGGACTCGACGCGCAGGTCGTTCGCTGGATGAACGGCCACCAAATGACCACCATGCCCAAAGAGATGCGCGAGCGAATGTCTGC
>JAYVXK010000368.1:0-6759 GCA_043785265.1 Myxococcales bacterium
GTTCGTACACTCGAGCGTCAGATCGCGAGTGTGATTCGAGGTGTTGCAGTCAAGATTGCCGAAGGCGATCTCACCGCGCGCAAAATCGAGACTGAAGAGCAAGTGCGCGAGTTCCTCGGTCCGCAGCGCTTCAGCAGCGAAGTGGCCGAACGCACAGAAGAGCCCGGTGTGGCGACTGGTCTGGCGTGGACGAGTGTCGGCGGCGAGATCCTCTTCATCGAGGCGACCCGCATGCACGGCACGGGCAAGTTGCAACTCACGGGTCAGCTCGGCGATGTCATGAAAGAGAGCGCGCAAGCAGCGTTGTCGTTCGTGCGCGCCAATGCCGAGAAGTTCGGCATCGCGAAGGACTTCCTCGAGAAGAGCGACATTCACATTCACATTCCCGCAGGCGGCATGCCCAAAGACGGTCCGTCTGCAGGTGTGACCATGTTCACCGCTCTCGTCAGTTTGCTCACGGGGATCCGCGTGCGACACGACGTGGCCATGACCGGAGAGATCTCTCTGCGCGGACGAGTCCTGCCCATCGGCGGTCTCAAAGAGAAGGTGCTCGCGGCTCACCGCGCAGGCATCAAGCGAGTGCTCGTCCCCGAGCGCAACAAGGCAGACCTCGACGAGGTCCCGGTCGAAATCAAAAACGATCTGGAGTTTGTCTTCGTAGCCAAGATGGAACAAGTACTCGAGGGCGCACTCGAAGAGATGCCGAAGCCGAAGCCGGTAGAAGCGGCCGTCCCCGCGACCAACTGAGACCCGTCACACAAAAAGCGCCGCGCGCCCTATTTTCAAGGGTTCGCGGCGTTTTTTCTATTGAGACTTCGCCTCTCGATCACGGCTCGCGGAAGGCGCAGCTGCCTCGTTCACATGCCATGGTTCCACTGAGTGCTCGCGGGAGCGTGCAGGAGGCGGCAGCGATCGAACACGGTTGCGTCTTGCACCACTGCTCCGTGTCTTGCGCCCACTTTGCGCGCGCGACCTCCCAGCGACTTGGGCAGGTACAACAGCCCGCATACGCGACGAGGATGCAATCGGCCGCGGTGGTGCATTCGAACGACGTGATCGGCGAGGGATCCATGACGCCAACGCATTGAGTGTTGATGCACACCGCCCGGTTTGGCCCTCTTGGGCATGGCGAGCAGCTTGGTGACGGTCCGTTCCAGGCAACACACTTTGTGTGTGCGAGGCGATCAGCTTCGGCTCGGCTCATGACGGCTCGACAGCCGCCGCATGGAGGACACGAGCTGCTGCCCACGGCGCAGTCAGCGTCCGTCCGACACGAGCCACCCCCAGGAGTTTGTACGGCGAGATTTGGCTGCATGGTCGGCAGGATCGCCCACGACACGAACTCGGCCTTCTTCCCGTTCTGCAACGCGCTCGAGTCGCGCGCGCTCGCGTCTGGTGCGGAGTCTTCGATCCCCAATGGCGATGCAGGACTCGCGTCTGGTGCGGAGTCTTCGATCCCCAATGGCGATGCAGGACTCGCTGGCGCTGGTGGCTGGCCGCAACTCTGTGCAGTCGCGAAGACAGCGCCCGCGGCGAAAATCCTGAACACCATGGTCCTCATGACGGCCGCTCTCAATCGATCGTGAAGATGAACGTGTAGCTCACATCCGCAAAGCCGCTCGAACCTGCGGCGTTTGCGGTTTGTCCGAGGAGCGTGCCCTTCACGCATTCGTTGAATGCGCCGGACGTGAAGTCGCTCTTGTCGACCGTGCCGTTGCGCGGCAGCTGATCAAAAATCTTGAACTTGATGGTGACGCTGCCTTTGGGCATCGAGTCGCCTGTACCAAACGCCTTCTCGTAACAGCGTCCATACTGCCAGCCGTCCCAATCGATGGCGTCGCGGATCACATTCACGGGCACGTTACCGGTCGCGACGATCGCGCCCGATTGAATGTGAACGGTATGACCGCTGACTTTCCACGACCACACCTTGCCAACGCCACCGCCGCCAGTCGCAACTTTCGCGGTGGCACTGGCCTTCGTGGGCGGCATCGCCGCTGCAACCGGACTCACGCTGACGATCGCGGGCACGCTCGAAGCGACAGGTGGCGCGACACTCGCGGCGTTGGACGGAGCGACCGTGGCAGGTGGCAGTGGATCGCGCGACGATGAATAGGACATCGAGGCCGACTCGCGTGAGACCTGCACGTTCGCGTTTTCTTGACCGCGAGACGCACGAAGAAAAGCAAACACCGATCCGATGATCGCAAGAGCGATCACTGCGGCAGAGCCTAAAATCCAGGGTCCCATCGACGTCGCCTTCGCGGGAGGTGACGTGTTTGCGAGTGGCGCAGGTGTGGCGGACGGGATGGCCGAGACCGCCGGAGGAGTCATCGGCGCAGGGGTGTAGAGATGAGGCGTGATCGGAGGAGCCGAGATCGGCGAGCCCACCATCGTCGGCGCAAACACCTCGTCGGTCGAGATGGGCGCGGCCTCCCCAAAGAGCACGCGCATGTGTCGCCAACACTCCGCACCATCTCGCCATCGCGCAGCAGGGTCGCGCGCGACACACTTGGCAAACCAAGCGTCGAACCCCGGCGGCAAAAGCGGATCGGTTTTTTGCTCACTCGCTCGCTTGGATGCGGGCGGAATGTCCTCGAGGACGATCTCACGAAACAACTGAGAGACTGTGGCTGCCGAATCGCGCGCGGCCTTCCAGAAGAAGGTGCCCGTGAGTGAGTAGTAGGCGATCAGCCCAAGCGCCCAAACGTCTGCAGCAGGCGTAATCGTGCCGGTTTCTGTCTGCTCGGGGGCCATCCACAGCGGTGAGCCCATCGCTCCTGTCGTCCCGCGCGTGCCCGCTTCTGCGACGAGTTTGGCGATGCCAAAGTCGAGAACTTTGACCGCGATGCTCGGCCCGGCGGCACGTTTGGTGTTCGCGAGAAACACATTCTCTGGTTTCAGATCGCGATGAACGATGCCCGCCGCGTGCGCCGCCGCGACCGCATGACACAGCTGCTCGAAGGTTTCTTTCAGCTCGCCGAGACTGAGGGTGCCGCCGCGACGAAGACGTTGTTGAAGCGTCTCGCCCTCTAGGAGCTCCATCACGATGTACGGAGTGCCCGTCGCTTGATCAATTCCCGCCGCTTGCACCTCGACGACATGCTCACTGGCGATGCGCGATCCAACGCGCGCCTCCTGCACGAATCGACGACGATGCTCCTCGTCCGTCACGAGCGTCGGGTGCATCAACTTGAGCGCGCGCACCTTGCCGGTCGACAGTTGCTCGGCCGCAAAGATCGCACCCATGCCGCCCTGCCCAATGGGTCGGTCGATGCGATAGTCGCCAGCGAAAACAGTGCCTGGCGCAAACGACGTCGGAACAGACATGAGCCCTCACGTTAGCATTTGCGGTCACCTGGGCTAGGGCGCGCTTCCTTTCGCTCGTGCAGTTGCCTATCGTCGCGTCCGCCATGGTTTCAGCCGCTTCTCAACGTCCAGTGCGACTCGGTCTCCTCGGTTGCGGCACTGTCGGCGGTGGGGTCGTCAAGCTGCTGACCGACAACGCGAAGTATCTCGCAGTTCGCGTCGGTGCGCCTCTCGAGATCGCGCGCGTCCTCATACGAGACGAAAAAAAAGACCGAGTACCCGAACTCGATCGCAAACTCGTCACCACCGATCCCGAGATGGTGCTTGGGGATCAATCCATCGACGTGATCGTCGAGACGATGGGCGGACTCGACCCCGCGCGCGAGTGGGTCGAGCGTGCGATCGAGATGAAGCGAAGCGTGGTCACAGCAAACAAGGCATTGCTGGCAGCGCATGGTCCCGACCTGGTCGAGCGTGCGACGCAAGCAGGTGTCGATCTCGCGTTCGAGGGATCGGTCGGCGGGGGCATTCCAATCATTCGCACGTTGCGCGAAGCCTTCGCGAGCGACTGGGTGCGCTCCCTGACGGGCATCGTCAACGGCACGTGCAACTACGTGCTCACGCGAATGAACGACGCGGGCCTGTCGTTCGAAGAAGCGGTGAAAGAGGCTCAAAACAAGGGCTACGCCGAAGCAGACCCCGAGCTCGACGTGGGCGGTCACGATGCAGCGCACAAGCTCGTGGTGCTGGCGATGCTCGCGTTCGGCGCCCGGACCGACGCAGGCGCAGTCTCGACAGAAGGCATTCGCGCGATCGAGTCGATCGATCATCGATTCGCCGCGCGCTTCGGTTACGCGATCAAACACCTCGCACTCGGGCGCGATCGCGGCACGGAGATCGAGCTGCGTGTTCACCCTGCGCTGATCGCGCAATCGACTCCACTCGCCAACGTGTCGGGCGTACTGAACGCGATCGCACTCGAGGGTGCGGCATTGGGCCCATGCATGCTTTCTGGGCGCGGCGCGGGGGACATGCCGACCGCCGTGAGCGTGGTGGCTGATGTGCTCGATGTCGCGCGCGCATTGCGCTCAGGAGTGCCCGGCCTGATGACGCGAGGGATACAGATGCAATCGCGCAAGGTCACCTCGATGGACGATCTGCGGTCGCGGTACTTTCTCAGGTTCAATGTGGAGAACAAGCCAGGCGTGCTCGCGCGGATCGCTCTGGCGTTGGGCGACGCCGGAGTCACCGTCGAACAGATGGTGCAAGCAGACGCCGAGTCCGGAGTCCACGTCGTGATGACCACGCACGAAGCCGTCGAGAAAGAGTTGAGGCGAGCGCTTGGAGCGATCGCCGCTCAGCCGTTCGTAGTGAAACCGACGCAGGTCATTCGTGTCGTTTGAAGAGACCAACTTTTCAAACGTTGAAATAATTGATGAATCAGCTTTTTATGAGGTGCGAGGGAAGGCTGAAAGGTAAGATAAGTATTTACATGGCGCTGAACCACAGATAATGCAGTGCGGCGTTGGTGCACTGCACCCCTTGAAAGGTCCCATTGCCATGTTTCGCAATCTCTTCATTAGCCTCTCCTCGCTCACGATCGTCGCGGTCACGGCCTGCGCTGGCACGGACGGGTCGTTCGCCACGGAGACGTCTGCCGACGACAATGTCGAAGCACTCAAAGTCTCGTGCGGCGGCATCGCTGACATCCAGTGCCCGGCCAACTACGACTGCGTGATCACCTCGAAGGTGCCCGACGCGATGGGCTCCTGCCACAAGCGCAAGGTCTGCATCCAGAATCAGATCTGCGCGATCAGCGGCCACTTCGATCACAAGCTTTGCAAGTGTGTTCCCAACACGTGCGTGCAGACGATGATGTGCATGAAGGACTCCCATTGGGACGCGACCATGTGCGGCTGCGTCGCCGACGTGACGTGCAAAACGCTCACCTGCGTGAACAACTACCACTGCGAAGAAAAAGGCATCAACGGCGCGACCATTGCGGTCTGCATCCACAACTGACTCAGCTTGCTTGCTTCGCCTAGAGAGCCGCGGTCCGCAAGGGTCGCGGCTCGCTGCTTTGTGGAGCGAAAGGAGCCTTGGCGCGATAGACGTTAGGAGATGAGACACTGGATCTGGGGGCTCTTGTCGATCGTGAACGCGTGCAAGAGCGCTCCGGCCTCGGCGATCGACGCGAGTGTTGTCATCGATGCCGCCAAGCCGCTCGCCACAGTCGATGCGTCCTTGCCAGACACCCGCCTTGAGGATCTGCTCGCTCGCCCCGACAGAGTCGAGGCATGGACTCTCAACACGAGCGGCTTCATGGAGACGCAGCCTGGTTCGAGAGATCGTGTAAGCGGATATCGCATGATCTCTGCGCTAGGCGCCCCAGCCACTGCCACGTTTGCCAACAATTTTTCGGTCGTCGTACTCGCGAACGATGCCTATCGGAAGTCGGTGATCTTGTGCGCGCTCGGCAAGGCCGTTGGCATTCGTTGGACGCGCAACGGCGCCATCGCTGAAGCGATGGTCATGCCGCCCTGCCCATCGGTGGCGGTGAGCACGAACTTCGGCGTCAGTCGCGGTGGCCAACTCGAGAGCGACGGCGCCGATCGCGTTTTTGCGCTCGTTCATCAGGCCTACCCAACTGCGCTCTAGTTGCGGCGGGCCGCGCAAACGTACTTAATGCACGCGGTGAGTCGACGAGCCAATGCACATGTTCGCTGCACCAGATGCAGACTGCACGAGAGTCTTTGCATCTGCTCGCTCATCCCGCGACTCGAGACCCCCACGCGGCTCGTGCTCGTCATCCACCGTTACGAGGATCGCAAGCCGACCAACACGGGTCGTCTCGCCACTGAGTGTCTCGTCAACAGCGAGGTCGTCGTCCGGGGCCACGAGGCGAAGCCCACTTCGTCGATCGCGTTTCCGCTGGGATCACAGCCAGTTTTGCTGTTTCCGCACGCGGACGCAGTGCCGATCGAACACTTCGCGAAGTCGTCTCTACCCATCACGCTCATCGTGCCGGACGGAACGTGGCGTCAGGCGTCCAAGGTCCGCAGTCGCGTTCCTGGTCTCGCCGATCTGCCATGTGTTTCCTTGCCACGCGGTGAGCCTTCCAGTTACCGGCTGCGGTTTGATGCGCACGCGGATGGTCTCGCGACGATCGAGGCCATCGCACGCGCACTTGGAGTTCTCGAGGGCAAATCGGTGCAGCATGCGCTCGAGAACGTTTTCCGAGCGATGGTCGAGCGAACGCTTTGGGCTCGCGGCACAGTCGCGAGCACGGGCGTGACGAGCGGAATTCCAGACGGTGCGCAACGCCACGACCCGCGGAAGTGACGCAAAGCGACTCCTGTCCGCCCGTGGTACGCTGGCTGACTATGGCACGTTCAGCCTGCAAAATTGGCGACGTACTTGGCGGCAAGTATCGCATTGAACGTATCGTTG
>JAYVXK010000369.1:0-2000 GCA_043785265.1 Myxococcales bacterium
CTCGTCGACGAAGTGCGCAACATCCAAGGCGCAGTCGAGAGAGACCTCGCCGTCATCAATCGCGAAGAAGCGGGCGAAGCAGGTCTGTACGACGAAGCACGCAAGCGCGCGGTCGAGCTCAACATGAAAGAGCTCGAGTATCACCGCCTCGATCGCCAACGCGACGAGAACGAGAAGATGTACGCGACGCTCCTCGAACGCATGAAAGAGGCTGATTTGGCTCGCCGCATGCGGGTCAACAATGTCGACATCGTCGACGAAGCGACCGATCCCAAGTCTCCCATTCGACCGAACACATTGGTGAACTTGGGTGTCGGCACGTTGGTGGGTCTGCTCCTCGGACTTGGCTTGGCTGTGTTGCGCGAGCAGCTCGACACCTCATTGAAAGCCCCGACTGACGTCGAAGAAAAACTCGGCGTCACCTTCCTGGGAATGCTCCCCTCGCTCGAAGCGGACGACATCAAACGCAAAGACAAGAAACGCAGTCGCCGTCGTCGGGGAGACTTGCCGCGCGCTGCGAGCGACGACCCTGCCATCTACGTGCACCAACGCCCGCTGAGTGGCGTGGCCGAAGCCGCGCGAACCTTGCGCACCAACTTGACCTTCATGAGTCCCGACAAACCTCACCGGATGATCTTGGTGACGAGCTCGGCTCCCGCTGAAGGCAAAACCACAGTCGCGTGCAGCATTGCGATCGCGATGGCTCAGAGCGGACACAAAGTGTGCGTCGTCGACTGCGATCTTCGTCGACCACGTTTGCATCGTGTGTTCGGCCGCGTCGGCGACATTGGTCTGACGAGCGTGCTCGTGGGCGACGCCACGCTCGCCGAGGTCGCCAAGCCAGCAAAAGCGGGTTCAAACGGCAACGAGATCCCCAATCTCTGGTGCATCCCCGCAGGCTCAGCACCACCAAATCCGGCTGATTTGCTGCACTCTGAGCGCTTTCGGAAATTCCTCGACGAGCTACGAGAGAACTTCGATCGCGTCATCATCGACAGTCCTCCACTCGCCGCAGTGACCGACTCCGCCATCGTCTCCACCTTGGTCGACACGACCATCTTCGTCATCCGCGCGTTCTCCACGAGCTTCCACCTTGCCCGCCAAGGCCTGCGCGCTCTCCGCGACGTAGACGCTCCGGTCGCAGGCGCTGTGCTCAACGCGGTCGACCTGACCAAGACGAGCTACAGCTACTACTACCATCAGTATTATTATTATCGGCGCGAGGGGTACGGCACGTCAGACGCCGAGTCGGACGACGACAACAACGACTCGACCTCGAGCAGCCCAGCGCCACCGCCGAACTGAGCTACGCCACCCTCAGAACCCGACCAAGAACGCGACACTCGCACCAAACATTTCGCTCACCAGATCGTCGGCGGTCGACCCGAGCGAGTGCGTCAAGGCCACGCCGCCGTCGCCCGTGAATTCAAGCCCGATCGCGCGACTGAACGTGTGCCTCCAACCAACCCGCGCGCGAGGCAAGAACGTCGAATAGACGAAACCCGTCGAACCTTGCTTGAGGTTTTCGTAACCCAAGCCCGCGCCGAGGATCAAATGATTGCTCGACCAGTGGTCCAGTGAGATGCGCGCTTCGTATCCCACGAAAATGCCAACGCCGCCCAACTGAGACGCAGTGCCTGTGCTCTGCGCGTTGACGTACGCGATCTCGCTGATGACCGTGCTGATCGCGCTGAACGAGTATCGAAGCGCCAGACCATACGATTGCGTCACGCCAAAGGTGGACTTGTCGTTCGCAAAGCCTCGGGCGAGCGCAAAAAACCCGATGACCGGCCCCTTGCCGTCGCGCAATGGCGAAGAGTTGGCCTCGCGATCGCGCCGCTCGGTGCTCTCGATTTCGCTGAGCGAGCGAGTGTCGTTCGCGTTGACCTTCGTCTCTTGCTCCTCGCTCTTGCTGGGCGTCGTGTGGTGGTAAGACCCAACACCGCCGCGCATCTCCAATTCGTAATTGCCACCCCCACCGAGCAATCGTTCGTCTGCGG
>JAYVXK010000370.1:0-6753 GCA_043785265.1 Myxococcales bacterium
GGATTGGTTCTTGGCAAATTCATGCCGCCTCACATGGGGCACGTCTACTTGTGCGAAGTCGCGCGACGCATGGTCGACGATCTGACGATTGTCGTCGGCACGCTCCCGTCGGAAGCGATGGATGGGGCGCGGCGTCACGCGTGGATGCGCGAACTCTTCCCATTCGATCGCGTCTTGCACCTGACGGACGACAATCCGCAAGATCCCTCGGAGCACCCTGATTTTTGGGCGATTTGGCGATCGAGTCTCGAGCGCATTCTTCCTCATGCGATCGATGTCGTGTTCGCGTCGGAAGACTACGGACAGAAGCTTGCGGAGGTCCTCGGGGCAAGATTCGTCGCAGTCGATCCGGCACGCGCGGTTGTCCCGGTGAGCGGCACCGCGATTCGTCAGGACCCGATGACCCACTGGGAGTTCTTGCCACGATGCGTTCGACCTCACTTCGTCCGACGCGTGGCGATCATCGGACCGGAGTCCACAGGCAAGACCACACTCGCGCAAACTCTCGCCGATGAACTGCACACGTGCTTCGTCCCCGAGTGGGCCCGTCACGTGCTCGAAGCGCGCGGCGGCTCTCTCGACGGACTCGATTGGACCGAACTCGTGCGCGGACAGATCGCAAGCGAAGAAGCACTCGCGCGCGAAGCCAATCGCATTCTGATTTGCGACACCGATCCCTTGATCACGACTGTATGGGCAGAAGAGCTCCTCGGCGATTGTCCTGAGAATCTGCGGCAACTCGCATCGGAGCGTCGATACGATCTCACTCTGCTGACGGCTCCTGACGTCCCTTGGGTGAGCGATGTCGTGCGATACCTGCCCGACGGCGGCGCACGATTTTTTTCCAAGTGCGAGCAGGCGCTCCAACGCGCGAACCGGCGCTACGTGGTCGTGCGAGGCAACTGGGAGGAGCGCCTCGCGCAAGCAAAGCGAGCCATCCTCGATTATTAATCAAGAGCAGAAAGGGAGGCCCCTCCCCAGCGATGCTCGGCGGCATGCTCGCGTACTCGGTCGCTTCTCGGGGGATTCTCATGGGGTCTGCGTGCGCTCCGGCCAAGAGCGATCCGCTAATTAATTAATCGAGAGCAGAAGGGATGGCCCCTCCCCAGCGATGCTCGGCGGCATGCTCGCGTACTCGGTCGCTTCTCGGGATACTCGTGGGGTCTCGGGTGCGCTCCCTGCGTGCGCTCCGCGTGTCCGCCTGCGCGTCGCTGCCCTCCCCTCGATGTCGCGCCAGGCGCGCCATACGGGGAGGGGTTCTCCACTCGGTGTTTGGCGCTTTTGGAGAGCGATAGTCACTCATGAGACCTTCCCATCTTCCCATTGGCACACCATCACTTGGAGGCTCTCGAGAGATACAGGGCGCTCGCGAGCGCGTGTGGGTCAGCGCTCACGATGTGGAAGGTCGATTGCAACATGTGCTCCGTCTCATTCGCGATGCGCTGGTCGCGTAGCTGCTCTCGACCTTCCCATTGTAGTCTAGCCTCTGAGTTCCTCCCCGTCCCAAAGCGCCGCTCCGGCGCGTCGGGCGTGGGGAGGAGCGGCGCGCGCACGGCTCACGCGGAGGCTGCGAATTGAGCGGCTCCAGCGATGCGAGTCGCAGCCGAGCATGAGCCGGAGCACGGCGCAGGAGGGGCCACTTCTTCTTCAATTGCATAACGGCGTCTTGCACTCGAATGTGGGCTGAGACAGGCCGTCCGGGCCGTCGTTGGTGCCGGGAGTGCCTCCTGTACCCTTCGTGCCTTTGGTGCCTGGGAAGAGTTTCCCGGTCGTGGCACTGTCCATTGTCGGCGCGCTGCCCTTGAAGACGATGGGCGCGCTCACGCCTCCTGCTCCACCAGAACCGCTGCCGCCGAGTCCTCCTGTGCCTCCGGTGCCTCCTGGACAACCGAGGCTAGCTTGCGTGCCGCCCGCTCCACCCAACTGCCCGGTCTGACCTGCAGCACCGTTGCCGCCGTTGCCTGCTTGCTTGCTCGTGACTTCGCTAGTGACCAGCGTCACGCTCGACGACACCGACAGCAGGCCGATGCTCGCCCCTCCGCCTGTGCCTCCCGTTCCGGACCCGCCTCCGCAGCCTCCGCATCCCCCTCCGCCTGCTCCGCCTTTGGAAGAGCTGATTCCGCCTCCTCCGCCACCTCCGCCTTGCGCTACGGACCCGTTAATTCCTTTGCTGCCCCCGCTGGGCTGCCAGCCAAGTAGATCAACTGTCGCTACCACCGTGACAACTGCAGCTGACACACCGGCGTCGCCAGACGGTCCTTTGTCGCCGTTCTTGCAACCAGATCCGATATCCTTGGCGCCTCCCTTCCCGTCGATGGGATTCACGCCGTTGAGATTGGGCAAGCCGTCTTGACCGTCGGTGGGCGCCAACGTCCCGTTGCCCCCACCGCCACCCGAAGAGTTGTTTCCGTCGGTGCACAGCATGCACGCGTGCGGTGCTCCGCCGACTGTTGGCATCCCCATTTTCACGTCGCTTCCCGCGATACTTGGGTCACTCTGATCCAGCAGCGTTGTGTAGTTGCTCCCCGTCGTACCAGCCTTCCCATTCTTCCCATTGCCTGCCACTACCTTGGCTCGTGTGAGCATGGCGCTTGGGGCGCTGTTCGCGACGATCGCGATACTCGATTCGCCGTCGGCTACGCCATCTGCGCCATCAACCTCGAGGTCTACTAGCGAGATGTTCGAGGCTTCCAGCTGCAACCCGAAGGCGGGTTTATCCGCTTGGATGACAGGGCGCGCTCCGCCCAGAGTCCAATCACACTTGAGTGCTCCGTAGATCGAGACGCTGCTTTTGATCTCCACAGACCCTGGGTAGTTCCCCTCGCACACGTAGATGCGTGGCTTGCCTCCGAGCTTGGTCAGCGCAGTCGCGAGCGTCTTCACGGGGGAAGCTTTCGTCCCAGTGTTGCTGTCACTTCCGGTCGGAGACACAAACACTCCGACACCATCGTCGACGCACGACGGGCTGTCTTTGGGGTCTTTCGTGAGATCGCAGTCTGCCGGAGCGTCCACGCGACCATCTACGCTGCCGTCCAGATTTGCGTCCGCCCCGCCGTCAGGCACCTCGCATGCGCGGTTATCGCATAACTGCGGGCTGTCTCCACAAGCCGACGACACCAGGCAACCGAAGACCGCTAGGCCCGAAACAACAACAACGACACGCATCATGCCTCCTAGAATTTTAGTGAAAGAGTCGTTTGACCTGACTGAGCACTTCCGCTTACGGGCCGTGTGCTTGGCCAGAGAATCCAAGTGATCACGGCTCCGGCGACCGCGACCGCGCTCGATATGTACATGGCGGTGCTCACGGTGACGTCTCGACCATGAGCGTCAAGCGCCGATTGACGTGCTTGGCAGTCCGCAGCTTGAGGATTTGCACACACTCCTGGAGCGCTCGAGTCGATGAGAGAGCTCTGATGGGAAGAATCGACCGAGAAACCAATGCCTACTCCAAGCGCGACGAGCGCGAGGCCTCCGAGCACGAGTGTTTGCGGGGGAGGCGGGAACGCGACGGCTTGTCGCTTCGCCTCGACGACGTCATGGACGACGATCGGTGCGACCGGTGCCTGGGCTTCTCGTGTGAGGTCGACCGATGCCGTCGCGCCTGCGCCTACGTCCACATCTGCTGCTTTTGGAACATCCTCGTAAGAGACGACAATTCGGTGCTTGCCGGGTTCCACGTCCATCGTGCTTTGCGGGTCCACGAGACGATCGTCGAGCTTGACCGCGGCTCCGGGCGAAATGCGCAACGACACGTGTCCCACTTTGGTCGATGCGTCATGGATGTAGCGCTCGGCTCTCGCGCGCTCCACATCTGTGAGTTTTGGGTCCTTACTATAAAAGCGAAAGTGCTCCAGTGCCTCGAGTGAGTGGTTGGTCTTCAACTCGGATAGCGCTAAATTGAAGGCTACCTCGGGGGTTTTTAGCACCGAGTAGGCCTGCGTAAACGCGAGGCGCGCGCCTTCGCTGTCGCCGCGCTTGACCCGTTGGAGTCCTTCGTCAAACCGCGCTTGCGCGTCGCGATCCGCTTTGTCGTCGTCCGCATGAGCGCTGCCAACGGCACCCAACAGCAAGGAGGTTGCGATCACTAGACGCGCGCGAATCATGGCGACCTTGGGTGCATGGAATGGAGGTATTCTTGGTAATCTGGTGACGTGGGGTCGTCGGCCGATACCGCGGGATGAGGACTTGCGGCAGTCGACGAGAGGGTGGGCTTAGGCGCCGGCACTGCCTTGGGGGCGTGCGTCGGAACAGCATCGGAGTGGACAGTCGGGGTTGGCATCGCTGTGGCGCTTGCCGTCGTACTCGGCGACGATGCACCTGTGGGCGCGCTCGAAACCACGAACTGCGCAGACGGCGTGGCGGTCGCGGTCAACGATCCGCTCGCGAGACTGGGCACTTTCGGTTCGTTCTTCGGCCATGCAATCACTGCGACCGCTGCGATGAGCAACACGGCGGCACTGAGCAGCAAGACCGGCAGCACCGACCGCTTCGCTTTCGGCGTGGCTGGGTCGGTCGTCACGGGCGGCGGGGGCTTGTGGTCGACGATGCCCCGCGCGCGAAGCTGCGAGGGACCTGTGTCGACGTCGGCTGGCTTCGCGACGATCACTGGCGCGGAGGGAGGCAGTGTGTTGGGCGCGGGAGGCACGCGCGGCGGGCTCTGGTACTTCGCGGCTTCGCGTCCGTCGGACTCTGCACTCCGAACTGCGACCGGTGGGAGCTTGCCCGCGAAACCTTCGAGCGCGTCGTCGAGCAACTCAGTCGGCGCTCCAGGATCCGTGTGAGCGGCCCGCCCGAGGCCGGGCTCGGTGTTCGTCTTCTGACCACGCTCCAGCGAAGCTGGAGACGTGCCCTCGCGAGGTTTCGGGTCGCTCATCGCGGCGTCATCCTCTCTCGCTCGCGGTGGAGTCGGCAAGAGAACGGCGAAGAGAGTGCGCGGGCGCCGCAGAAGTCGACCGTACGGTCTGTACGACCGTGGCGACGAGGACGGTCAAGATGACGAGCATCACCCCCATCACCAACACGAAGTTTCGCTGGTAGAAGCGCGAGATGTGCCAGCCCATCGAACGTCGAATGCGGGGGTCGTGCTTGGCGCGAATGCGCTGCTCGTAGACGGGCGGCTCCAATACTGTGTCGGGTGCGCGCTTGGGCCTCGATGCTGGCTGTTTGGCCGCGGCGGGTTTGTCGTGACCTGGAGCATTCTCCTGTTGACCACGCTGCGCCTCGGGCGTGGACTTGCCGTCCTTGTGTCGAACAGGCTGGGGTGACGGCGCAGGCCTGCGGTCTGCACCCGAGGGCTTGGGTGAACTCCGTTCTGCAATTTCCATCGCGGCGGCGGCGGCCTGCACGTCTCTCCACGATTCGGGGTCTGAGGTGACGTATGACACGACCTCGGAGTTCGCCGCCGCGGGCGTGGGTCCCTTTGGTGGGGGCGTCGTCAGCTCTGATGGCTTTCGCGCGTTGGGCGTGACGGCCTCGTAGCGTGCGTGCGGCGTGATCGCGACATTCTGATGTTGACCACGCGGCGCTTCAGGCGTGGACGCGCCATCCGGCGGCGACGTGGCGACGGCGCCCATCATCGCGCGGAGTTGGTCGAACGTCGGCCCCTCCGGCTCCGTGGCCGGCGCGAGCGCGGCCGGCGTGAAGTCTGTCTTCGGGAGAGGGAGCACGCGTCCATCGTCAGCCTCTCCAGGCGAGGTCACGGGTGCCGACACGGACGGCAGTGCGTTGTTGATGCGTGACAGCTCGTCGATGAAGTTGGTGATGTGGCGATGTCGCTTGGCTGGTTCTGGGTCGAGCGCGATCGCAAGTTGTGCTTCGAGCTCGCCGGGGAAAGTGCCCCATGCCGAAAGGCGCGGAGGAACGACCAGCGCTCGCTCCTGGCACGACGCGAGATCGTTTGCCGAGGTTCCCCAAGGCATGTTGCCCGTCAGCATCTCGAAGAGCGTGAGTGCGGCTGCGTAGATGTCGATGGTGGGACCATCGGCGTTGAACAGAAGTTGCTCGGGCGCTGCGTAGCGCGGCGTGCCGACGAACGTACTCCGATCTTTGGCAGCGAGAACGATTCGCATGACGCCGAAGTCGAGCAGCTTGACGTACTGCGGTTCTCGCTCGCGTGAGACAAGGAAGACGTTGTCTGGTTTCACGTCGCGATGAACCAGTTTGCGCTCGTGGATGTATTCGAGCGCAGTCAACATCTGCACCGCAATGGGGAGCGCGATGTGCATGGGGATCCGGCGTTTACGCTTCAGCGCGTTGCGCAGACTCTCGCCGGGCAGGCGCTCCATCAAGTACATCGGCATGCGCTTGTCGTCCTGGCGTAGGCCGCGCTCCGACGAAGCCTTCGCGTCGCCGTCGCGTGTCCACGCGATACGAAACACTTGCACGATGTTTCGATGGTCCAGTTGCGCCATCGCGCGCGCTTCGCTGATGAAGCGCTCCTTGAGATCGTCACGCTGATGGAGAGACCCGTGGAGCTTCTTGAGGATGTAACGCCGACCCGTCAGGCGATCTTCGACATCGTAGACTTCACCCATTCCGCCCGCGCCCAGTCCATGCACGACCGCGAAGTCGCCGCCTTCAGCGGAGATCACGTCGCCAACGCCGTACTGGAAGACCGCCATCGAACCCTATCGTCCCTACTCGCGAAAAGTTGCTAAGTACAGCTCCCCAGAAGAAAGTACCCACTCTGCGGGTTCACGCGGCTGCCTTGATAGCGGCGTCGACCTTGGCGAGCACCTTGTCGAAAGATGT
>JAYVXK010000371.1:0-1996 GCA_043785265.1 Myxococcales bacterium
ACAGCGGCGGATGAAGCCGAGTTTCTCGAGGCTATTGAGCATGCGGCTCACCGTTGCGCGGCTGACGGCCAGGATTGCCCGGAGCTGCGCTTGCGTGCATCCCATCTCGTCGAGCGCGTGGAGCACATCATAGCGGGCGGGGGTGAGGTCGAAGAGGCGAGCGACTGGGCGCGTGATTGCGAGCGTCGTTAGGTGAGCTCGTTTGAGGTAGAACGAAAGAGCATGCATGCGAGCGGCTAGAGCATGCACCATGCCGCCACGAGGTCGTTGGGGTCAGTTCGTCAGCAGGTGCCCAATCACGGCGAGATCGTTAGCAAGCTTACGATCGGGCGCTTTTGGATGGGGTGTCCGGGACAGGCCCCCCCACCGTCCGTGGCCAGCGCGATTTGTCGGTCCAACACGTCGTCGCTCCTTGTCACTGCGAGTGACCCGCCGTCCGGTTCGTGGCATCTTCCGGGCGATACATGGCCCCGAAGAAGAATCGACGTGTGCGCAAGACCCCGCTCATCGCCCTGCTCGTCGTCGTCGCGTTTACCATCGGTCCCGGAGTCGAGCATGCGCGAGCAGCCGCGCTCATGCTTCGGTTTTCGTCGAGCGAGTCGCCAAGGGGTTTCGCGACCTTCGGGAAGAACGAGGTTGACGAAGAAGCCGTCACTCTCGAACTCGGTGACGGAGAGAGTACGCGCGCGCGCATTTACACGCCGCACGGCGTTTCGAATCCTCCAGGTCTCGTGATCGCGCACGGCGTTCATCACCTCGGCGTGGACGAACCGCGTTTGCAAAAATTCGCGCGTGCGATCGCATCCGCGGGAGTTCTGGTTTACACGCCAGAACTCAAGGAACTCGCGGACTATCACATCGACATTCGATCGCTTCGAAGCATCGGTCGTGCCGCAGAAGTGTGTAAAGAGCGCGTGCACCGATCCACCGTGGGAGTGATGGGGTTGTCGTTTGCTGGGGGCCTGGCACTAATGACCGCGGCCGATCCGCTGTGGGCTCAATCGATCTCCTTCGTCGTAGCGGTGGGAGCGCACGATGATCTGCCCAGAATCGCCCGCTTTTTTGCTACGAGCGAGATCCCAGAAGCTGACGGCACCACACTCAAGATGCACGCGCACGACTATGGCGCGGTCGTGCTGGTCTACTCGCGACCCGATCTTTTTTTTCCTGACAAAGACGTCACGCTTGCGCACGATGCGCTCAAGGCGTGGCTTTGGGATGATCAAACGGGAGCTCGAAACTTCGCCGCGCAAATGACCGAATCGGGCAAAGCGAAAATGGCGCTCATTTTCGATCATCGCGAGGACGTCCTCGCACCCGAACTGCTCGACTTCATCAACAAGGTGGAGCCCCAGATGCAAAGAGTGTCGCCGCACAATCATCTGGCGGGTCTGCGCGCGCACGCCTACCTGCTGCACGGCGCGGGAGACTCAGTCATCCCGCCGTCCGAGACGCGTTGGCTCGCCCACGACGCCCCAGAAGGCACCGTGAAAGCAGCGCTCGTATCAGATGCGATCGCCCATGTGGAGCTGCAAGGCAAGCCGAGCATGCAACAACAATGGGACCTCGTTCACTTCATGGCCATGCTGCTCGACGAAGCGGACCGAGAGTCGCCGAGTGGACGATAACGTGATAGCTGCGGACGTTCAGCATGCCGCTCGACCCTGAATTCGTCGCCGACTGCCCTTATGGTCCAGGCGGCTTCCTCATCGACGAGATCCTCACTGTCGATCCTGAAAATCACTTCGTCCGGGTGAGCATGGCGACACATGACGATCTGCCGCTCACGCGCGAACAACGTGTTCACCCCGTGAGGCATCCACGCCATGTTTCAGGCGGTTTGATGGTGCACATGACCGGCATGGTCGGCTTTGTTCACGCCTACTATGTGCTGGGACTCAAACACAAAGACGGGTGGATTGGTTATGGCGGGCGCATCTACGACGCCAAGTTCCGCGCACTCGCCAAGCCTGGCGAACCGATGATCCTCGAAGGC
>JAYVXK010000372.1:0-1994 GCA_043785265.1 Myxococcales bacterium
GCGGTGCGGGCGGAGGCGGCATGGGATCAGCGCTGGCGATCGCAGTGCACAAAAAGGTTCCGACCAACGTGGTGAGCAACAAGGTGGAGCGCATGGCGAGGCACCATGCACACAAGCCGGCGGACTGGCAAGTCAGAACGTGCCGCGGACTCCAACTTCGTTTGGCGAAACATAAACCGCAGTGGGGGCGTGCGCGTCTTTGGAAGTTAGATAAAGCGTGAAGAAAACACCCGTCGCGACAACTCCGACGATGGCAATGCCAAGACCGACATTCGCCACCGCTTGCTGCGTTTGGCCCCGCGAGACATCGCTCGCTTTGCTTGGCGGACACGCCGCGGTCCCGCAAAAACCTTTCAGGCTCGAGTAGGTCCCAAGAGAGAGAGCCCCTGCGACCGTGAAGGTAATGAGTCCGGCAACCGCGACTCCACCTGCTGCGATCGTCGCAGGAAGCGCCCATTTCATGCTCGATTTCGCGTCTGGACTGGTTTCGGCAAGTGCTGGTGCATTCGCAGTCACACCGCTCGCGCCCGCATCCAGCGTCAACGCGACATGAGCCCCCGCAGCCACATGAGCGTGCGAACGGACAGGCGCGATGTTCGGAGTGTCGACCTCGACATCGACGTCACCAGGCATGACGGGCAGCGGCTCTTGCCATGCAGCGGGTTTGACGTCGACACCGCCAACCGTCAATCTGGTTTCATCATTGGCATTGCTAACTTTGATATCGACGAATCCCAACTTGCCAATCAGTAATTTGCGTTCTGCTGCCGCGGCGTCTCCTGCTTTGGCGTAGCGACCGTCTTCGTGCTCGTGCTCTTTGGCTTCGACGGCGGTGCGGCCAAATTCGGCATATGCCTCGACCAAACGGCCCATTTTTTGGAGGGCTCGCGCTGCATAGAGCCGAGCGTTTGGGCTCGCGACGATCTCGAGGGACGCATGAAATTCCTCGAGCGCTCCTGGGTAATCGTTGTCATCGAACTTCTTTTTGCCACGCACATATCGGCTTTGCGCTTGTTCCCGTTGCACGGCTGTTGCCACCGCGGGATCGACCCCTGCGGCGTGAGCCGTGGAGGACACTGTTCCGAGTGCCAAGCAAAAAGCGAAAAGACCAGTACGCAATCGCATCAGATGCCTTCAGGATCGTAGGTTGGCCGGGGCTTCGGTGTCCTCTTGGTCGATCCAGTCGGAGTTGGAGGCAGACCGAGAGACGTCGCGCTGGGATCGGCAGACGCAGAGGGTACTTCGACGACGACACTTGGAGTCGGCGCCGTCAGCGCGGTCGTCGGCTCGGTCGTCGCGGACGTGGTGTCGACAGGCGGTGGCGCAACACGGGTCGTCGCGGTCGCGGTGGGTTGTGTCGCTTCTATTTGCTCACGTGGCTTGAGAAGAAAGCGAATTCCAGCGATGGCAATCAACAGCATGCACAACGCACCAACACCCAGTAAAATAGGCACGAATCGATTCCGCCGCTCGTGATCCGGCAACGGCGGTTCTTCCGCGAATACTGGAGGAGCTTCGATGATCGGCGGTGCGGTCTGTGCGATGACAGGTACCGCCAGTGCATCCGCTTCGCGCGCTTCGCTTGGTCGTTGTATTGGTTCGCTCGGCGTCGCCTGGTTCTGTGGGCTCTTGCTGGCCCCGAATTGTGGAGAAGGCATCCGTGGCGGTGGCGGGAGAGCCACCTGCGCTGGCGGCGGAGTCAGATCGAGCGGCGGCGCGACGGGACGATTCGAGGGACGCGCAGGAGTGGGCGGCGGCAGTGGCGCCTTGACGAAGTCCTCCTCCAACAAGCCGCCGATCGAGATGGGCTCGGCGTCGTCGAAGTCCTGCGCTGCTTGGCTCGCGAGACTCCCGAGCGGAGGCGCTCTGGGGACAGTCGGCGCTTCGTTGATGAAGGCGTGCGCAGGCGTCGGCATCATGGGTCGAGACGATGGACGCATCGCTTCGAGAACCTTGACGGCGTGCGGGGGGATCGACGGGCGAACCTTACGATC
>JAYVXK010000373.1:0-1993 GCA_043785265.1 Myxococcales bacterium
GTGTGAAGCTGCTCAACTCTGGAGGCAAGTTGTCTGTCGACGTGTGACCCACCACCACGAGCTTGCCTCTGTACTCGAGGAAGAACTTCATGGTGCGCACCCAGAGGATCATCGTTTGATTCTCAGTGTCCTTCGGATGCAGCCATTTCGTGGGCGCAGGAGAGCCATCAGGGTTGGTCTCGTCCGACTGCACCAAGCCTGCATGAACGTAGATCGCGTGGTCGTCTTCGTAGAAGTACTCGAGTGATTGCATCCAATTGACGACCTCCTCTGGGAAGAAAGCGCCGGTCTTCATCTGCTCGAGCTCTTCGCGCGTCGCGATGTCGCCGTCCTTGTGAGGCAGTCCGCGGAAGCTGCGAAGTGCCGCGAGGCAGCCATTTCCGGGCGGCATGACGAACTCGGGCCAGCCACCCGCGATCACACGCAGCCATCCGTCTTCATGATTGCCGCGCAGCGCGACGACCTTCGATGGCGCTCGCTTCTTTACTTCGCGCACGGTCTCGATCACTTCTTTCGAGCGCGGGCCGCGATCGATGTAGTCCCCCAAGAAGACGATCGTGTCTTGATCGTCGAGCTCGGGGATGCGCATCAGCACTGTCTGAAGTGCGACGACATCCCCGTGGATGTCGCCAATCGCGAAGGTTCGTCCGGCCATGGCCGCCGAGAATGCGCGAGCTTGTGCGCGCGCGCAATGGTGTATCTTCGAGTGAATGCGCATCCTCCGGAGTCGCAAGGTCGTCCTGCCGAGCGGGGTGCGTCCAGCGACGATTCACTTCGACGGCGAGCGCATCGAGAGAGTGGGCGCGTGGGACGACGTGCCAAGCAGCGCCGAGCTGATCGATCACGGCGATCTGGCTATTTTACCGGGAATCGTGGATGCCCATGTTCACGTCAACGAGCCGGGCCGCGAACCGTGGGAAGGCTTTCTGACCGCGACACGCGCAGCATCGAGAGGCGGCGTGACGAGCATCGTCGACATGCCGCTCAACAGCATTCCGGCGACCACCACAGTCGATGCGCTCCATCAAAAGCGCGAAGCGATGACTGGCAAGCTCAGCATCGACGTGGGTCTGTGGGGCGGCGCGGTCCCTGGCAACGATCGCGTGCTGCGCGATCTCCTCGACGCGGGCGTGCTTGGATTCAAGTGCTTCTTGGTGGACTCGGGTGTCGATGAATTTCCGCGACTCGACACGGACGACCTCCTGAGAGCCATGCAGGTTCTCGCGACTACAGACGCGCCGCTGCTCGTTCATGCAGAACTGCCTGGGCCGCTCGCAGACGCATTGCGCTCGTTGCCGGCGGGCGATGCGAGATCGTATGCGCGCTATGTCGCCTCACGTCCGAAGGCCGCTGAGGACGAAGCGGTCGAGTTGCTCTTTCGGTTTTGCAAGCAGACGCGCGCACGCACGCATGTCGTCCATCTGTCGTCGTCGAACGCACTCACGACCATCCGTGCGGCCAAAGACGCTGGGCTGCCTTTCACCGCAGAGACGACTCCGCACTACCTCGCACTCGAAGCCGAGACCGTGCCCGCAGGAGCGACCGCGTTCAAGTGCGCGCCGCCCATTCGCGACCATCAGAACCGAGAGGCGCTCTGGAACGGGCTTAAACAAGGCACTTTGGACGCCATTGTCACCGACCACTCCCCTTGCATCCCAGAACTCAAACGCCTCGAGACGGGTGACTTCGACGCAGCATGGGGAGGCATTGCGTCGTTGCAGTTTGGTTTGTCGATCGTGTGGAGCGAGTGCGTCGCGCGCGGAATCGAACTCGACAAGATCGCGGCGTGGATGAGTGAGGCACCCGCAAGACTCGCTGGGCTATCGCGCAAGGGAGCGATCGAGACGGGTCGCGACGCGGACTTCGCGATTTTTGATCCGGCAGCGAGCTTCCAGGTGACCGAGTCGATCGTAGAGCACAAGAACAAGACGACTCCGTACCTCGGTCGATCGCTGCGCGGCGTCGTCAAGGAGACGTGGTTGCGCGGACAACG
>JAYVXK010000374.1:0-1992 GCA_043785265.1 Myxococcales bacterium
TTCGTGCCCTGCGTTCGAGAGGGCGCTGGCGAGCGCGGGCAAGAGGCGCGCGGCGTCTGATTCGTCCACCAACAAACACTCCATCGCATTGCACACGCCAGGTCGTGACTTCGAGTTCACCGCGATCCGAACGGCCATCTCGAGGTCTGCGCCTCTGTCGACGTAGACGTGGCAGACACCCTTGTAGTGGAGCACCAGAGGAACGCGCGCGTGCTCCACGACTTCGCGAATCAACCCTTCCCCTCCCCGCGGAATCGCAAGATCCACTTGCCCCGGTGTGCCGATCAGCGCGCGCACCGATTCGCGAGAGGTCGCGTCGAGAATTTCTACGGACCCTGCGGGCAGATTCGAGCCCGCGAGTGAGCGTTGGACCACTGCGGCGAGAGCGGCGTTGGTGTGCTGCGCATCCGAGCCACCACGAAGCACGACCGCGTTGCCGCTCTTGAGCGTGAGAGCACTCGCTTCGATCGTGACGTTGGGGCGCGCCTCGTAGATCATCGCCACGACGCCAATCGGCACACGCGTTCGCACCACACGCAGACCGTTGGGACGCGTGGTTTCTGCAACTATTTCGCCCACAGGATCAGCCAGATCTGCGATCGCGCGCACGCTCGCTGCGATGGCATCGACGCGGGCGATGTCGAGCATCAAGCGGTCGACGAGCGCGTCTTTGGTGTTTCGTTCTTTTGCCGCAGCGACGTCTTTTGCATTCGCGCGCAACACTTCGTCTCGCTCGCGGACGAGTCGCGACGCCATCTCGCGGAGCGCGGTGTCTTTGAGAGAGCGGTCCAGCGTCGCCAACTTCGAAGAGGCCGCGCGGGCACGCAAACACGCCTCTCTCACGGTATCTGCAACCGACATCCGTGGAGAGCTAGCACATCGTCAGAAGCCGATCGCGATGCTCGCGTTGACCATTCCGTAGGCGCGCAAGTTCGACAATTCGCGGTCGGAGACACCGGGCATCGCGCCCAACACGGAGAGCCCAAGACGCACGTCAGCGTCCTCGATGCCAAGCGCATATTCGAGACCAAGACGCGCAGTGCCGATCGCGGCGTCTCCGCTGATGTCGTTCTTTGCGACGTGCAATAGGCCAAAACCAAGCCCAAACACGGGATGAACAGGACCGGCCTTGTGCAAGTCGAGCACGAGCTCCGCGGTGTATTGACCCATGCTCGTCCCCGATGCGGGCATCACGGACGAATCGCCTTGAGGCTCACCGCGCAACCACATGGCTGCGATGCGTGCGCCGACGGTGCCATTCCCGAAGTCCGCCGCAAGCGCGAGACCCATCCCCAGACCGCGCCCTGTCGTGACGCCCGATGGACCCACACTCAAGCGAAACGGCGAGCGATAGATCTCGTGCGGGAGCTGCATCCGCGAGTCATCGACGATCGGAGGCGCCGGCGGAGGCGTGTCGTCATGCACGATGATGACACGTTGGGGTTGGGGTGGCGGGCGCGCAAAGTCCTGACCCACAGAGATGATGGCGTTGTCCGCAGCAGCCGTAGCCGCATACGAAGAGCAGCCGATGATGCAAAAAATGGCGGCAATCGTGCGTTTCATGCTGAAAGAACGCGAATCGACGTCGCGCCTTACAGTCTTCGGCCGTGACTTCTTGCTCTCTGTTGGTTCGAGGGACGCGCTGCACGCTGTCGGGTATAGTGACGGGGTATGCGTCGGTTTGGCTTGGGCTTGGCTTTGGGTTTCGCGATCGCACTCGCGCCTGCGCTCTCGCGCGCCGATGGCCCCGCTCCGCCTTCGGCAGACAACGTGAAGGCCGCCGGCCAGCACTTCCAGAAGGCGCGCGACTTGTACCAATCGGGCAGCTACCGAGAAGCCGTGTCTGAACTCGAAGTGGCACTCGCTCTCGACCCGACCGCAAAAGACCTCGTCTACAATCTCGGCGTTCTCTCCGAAAAGTTGAACCGCATCGACGACTCCATCAAGTACTTCAAGCGCTACATCCAGATGGATGTCGACGCGAGCGAGCGA
>JAYVXK010000375.1:0-1992 GCA_043785265.1 Myxococcales bacterium
CGCGACACTCGACTTCGGAAACTTCATCACCTCCTCGAAACCTTGTTTGGCAAACACCCATTTGGAGGGATCAGTCTTCGCCTCGCGAAAGAACATCTCACCAAACGCGAAGTAGGCGTGTGGGACGTACGCCGAGGTCGGTGCCTTCTGAATCAGCTCGAAATAGGTCTTTCGCGCGTTTTGGAGGTCCTCCAGCAACTCGTATTCGAGCGCAGTCGCGTACAGCGCCTCGTCTCCGCCGACGACCGCAACGCCGTAATCTTTGGTCAAAGTCGAATATCGATCGATGGCAAGGTGGGCCGCCTGCGCGCTGCCATCGATCCGGTGCAATTCCAAGTAGTCGTCACCTACGCGCTTGAGCAATTGGGGGCGATTGGGTGAATTGGCAGCGATGAGCGATTCGAGCGCCTGTAGCTCGGTCAGCACGATCGGTTTGGTTCGGAGTGGCACCGAGCGGATGTCGCGAGCGGCGATGTCCAGCGCCGGAGTCGTCGACGTATCGACAGTCGGTGGCAAAGACGGCTGCGCGCTTGCCGATGGATCGGGTCCACTGTCGGTTCGGAGCGGCGGAATCGTGACAGTCACATTCGACGCTGTTTCGCTGGGGGGCGGCGCAACCACAGGCGCGCACGCCATCAACAGCACGAGCCACCCGCGGTGCATCTGCAGCCCAGCCTAGCACGCACTTTTGAGTTCGCCTCGTATGGAGTAAGACCGTTGCAGTGGCCATTTCCCAACAGGGCAAACGTCGCCTGCGCGCGCTTGGAGCCGTTGTGCCCGTTGGCGCATTTCTCTTTGAGTATGTTTGGACGAATGCCAACGCCGCCTGGGGACGATTTCATTTCGACCACCGCGAGAGCCTGCTGGTCGAGGTTCTCGTCATCGTATTGTCGCTCACGGTCTATTCAGTCGATAACGAATTATCGCCGCCACCTGAGTCGCAATCGCGTGTTGGCTCGCAGCGATTACAACGCCTGACCAAGTGGACGACGCTCGCTTTCGTGCTCGGTCACTTTTGGGAGTTTGGCGTACAGCAGGCCTTTTTTGGCCTCGATTCGTCTGCCTTCCACACGACGTTGCAGGCGCATCTCTCGTGGACACACTGGGGAGTTCCCTGGCTGGCGATTGGCTATTTGATTGGTCTGGCTGCGGCCGCTTTCCAACTGGTCAATGGCCTATTGGCGTTTACAGACAATTGGGGACTGCCAAGTACGGAGCGAACACGGCAGCGTCTGCTTTATCGATCGATCGCTCTCGGTGCGGTGCTTTTCATCGCGAGCGCACTCGTCGTCGTGAGCGCGGCCACGGGATCGCACTTGGGTCCGTCAGTCGACGACGCCCCTCCCCCAGCGCCGTGCAATAGCGCTGCGCCGCCGTGACCGACCTTCCGGGTCTTTACCTCTCCTCCCCCGCGCCCTAGAACGCCCCCGCAATGGCGAAGAAGAGCGTAAGCAAGAGCGAGACGGGCAAGACACGACGCGTGATCGTGGTTGGCGGCGGACTCGCGGGGCTCATGACTGTCATCAAGCTCTGCGAGGCAGGTGTGCCCGTGGATCTGTTCTCGCTCGTGCCCGTCAAACGATCTCACTCGGTGTGCGCGCAAGGCGGAATCAACGCATCGGTCGACACCAAAGGAGAGGGCGACTCTCCACGCGTGCATCTCGAGGAGACCGTGTATGGCGGGGACTTTCTCGCCAATCAGCCCCCCGTGAAAGGGATGACCGACGCTGCCCCAGGCATCGTCTACATGCTCGATCGGATGGGTGTGCCCTTCAACCGCACCCCTGAGGGCTTGCTCGATTTTCGTCGGTTTGGCGGCACGTTGTTTCATCGCACTGCGTTCGCGGGCGCGACGACGGGGCAGCAATTGCTCTACGCGCTCGACGAGCAGGTGCGCCGTTACGAGACCCTCGACGTAGAAGACGACAAAGGCACCATCCTCAAAGGCGAGAAGATGGTCCGCAAATTCGAGTTCTGGGATTTTCTCTCGCT
>JAYVXK010000376.1:0-1989 GCA_043785265.1 Myxococcales bacterium
CGCACCGGTCGTTGCACCCGAGGAGAACTACGTGCCCCCGATCGCGAGTGCGATGGAGCCAACCACGACTCCGGCGGATGCGACCGCGCAGGGCGCTTATTATGATCCTGAACCTACGGGGAAACCGACGGCGATCCTGAGGTCCGACGCGCCGAACATGCATTACGCGAGTCTGGATCAAGCGACGTGCGAAGCAGAGCTGACGCATCGGACGATCGCATTCGCGCGCGGTGAGCCGACGACAGGTGTGCTCGCGCCCATCCGACTCAAAGGGCCACTGCACGGCATCTCCATCCACTCGGCGCTCGCGCCTGCTGCACGCGACAAGTCGTCGATGGAGATCTTCGATTGTCGACTGGTGCTTGCGCTCGACGACTTCACTGTGTTGGCAGCCAAGCGAGACATCGTCGAGATCATCCACTTCTCTGCCTATCGTTCGCAGTCGTCAGGTGGGTGCACACCCAAGTACACGGGCAAGCAACATTGCGCGGCCCTCGCGGTGGATCTGGGCACATTCAAACGTCGCGATGGAACGTCTCTCACTGTCGAGCACGATTTCGGCGGGAAAATAGGCTTGGCGACATGCGGACCAACAGCGCCGCCGAACCCCAGTGAGCTGAGAACACTCGTGTGCGACACGGCGAGTCGTGGGATTTTTCATGTGATGCTGACGCCCGACTACAATGCGCAGCACTTCAATCACATCCACGTGGAGATCACCCCAGACGCCGAGTGGATGCTCATTCATTGAGTCCAGTCTGGGAAGATTCCTGATGCGCCAGTGACCAACTCGGGACACGAGACATTGCCGTTCTGGTCGATGTCTTGTGCGTCGCCTACTCGCTGCGCGCGGAAGGGACTCCCTGGTTGAATGAGAATCTGAATCTTCGCCGCGGTGGCTAGGCAGTCGTTGGACCAACCCACGATCGACTGATCAAGATGCACATTGACCTTCCCAGTGATGACGTCAGGCGTCTGCACGACACCTGTCAACTCTCCACTGGTGCGCAACGCCACGTAGAGTTGTTCGAGATCGGTACAGGTCAACACCTTCGCGAGGAGAGTCACGCCTGGATGACCGTCATGGTCTTCGTCGATCGCATTGGTGGGATCGGGTTGGGTAGGTAGAGGATCGGTCGCTTCGCTTTTGAGCTTGGCTCCTGCCACGACGAGAAATGGCGGTGGAGCATAAGTTGCGCCGACCACCGCTGCGTTGCCGAGAAAGTCGCCGTCGACCTCCGTGCCTTTGGATGCGAGCAGATCCTGTAATTTAGGGGGGATCGCGAGTGTGGCGACATTCTCCACGACGGGCAGCTTGAACGCGCAGAGCGTCGTCTTCTCGTGAATGTGCGTTCCCTTTTGAACGATGCGCAAACGAAACAACTGCTTGAGGACCACCGGCACGACCACACGCGCGGAGATGGTCGCCTCGACTGCGAAGATGCCTGACAGCGGACCTTGACCGCCGGTGTCCCAGCTTTCGAGTGGCTCGTTCGGGATGGTGATCGGACCCGCATCTGCAAGGCCACTCTCCGGTTTGCATCCACCCAAGGGACAGTGATCTCCAGCGTCGCGGAGGAAGGTGACATTCGATGCATCAGGCCCGCAACCGAGGACGATCGCGATGAGCATGGATCCGAGCGCTAAAAAGGGCGTCGCTCCGAGTGATGTCGCCATGGCTTTACCAAGGATAGCCGGCGTTCTTGCCTGGGTGGCGGAAGAGTGATGCGTCTACCCACAACGATGACGACCCTCGCGGTACAAGAGACGAAGCAAACATGACTTCGTCCCAGTTTGTCGACCTCGCGTTCTCGGCGTTTCAGCTCGCGCTCGCGCTCGCGGCCTTCTCGCGACTTGGACGCGCGATGCTTGCGCGGCCGCTTGGATTGTTCTGCCTGTGCATGGCAACGTGGAGCGCCGCGGCGCTCGTGGCAGATTTGTCCGGAGTGCGCGCGTGGCAGTTGCTCGATCACGCGGTCTCGCCGTTCA
>JAYVXK010000377.1:0-1988 GCA_043785265.1 Myxococcales bacterium
CTTGGTCTGTCGCGCGCGACCCAACGCGTATCCCCACATGCACGCGAAAAACACATGCGCCGGAAGAGACAACAACGCGCGTGCGATGCCGAGCGCGCCCGCCTCTGGATGACCACGCAGCAAGATCGCATTCTCGAGAGCTGCAAAACCGAGAGCAGACGCGCTCGCGTAAACGACTCCATCGTAAGGCTCGTCGAAGTGCTTCGACCGAAACGCAGGCCAACACGCGGCGACCTTTGCTGCCTCGCGCAGTGGCGTGACCAACGCAAACAGAAAGAGCAACGCTGGCCCTTCGCCGGTTTGCTGCGCTTCGATCGTCATGTGCGTCCAAGCCGACGCGCGTCCCTCCAAGAAAAACTCTGCCGCGCCAAACACGGCTCCGAGAGCGAATGTCGTCGCGACGAGCCACAACGGTTCGCGATGCCGATCAGTGAATCGCACGAGCAATGCGGCCACGATCGCAGGCAGCAGGGCGAGCGAGGACCAGCGCAAAACTTCGAGCACGCAGACACAGTAGTGCGCTCTGCGATCAGAGCCAAATTCCCGCATGGATCTGATACCAACGGGCGATGACCGCACCGAGTGGGCCGAAAGCGCCGATCAGCAGGCTCGCGAAGTTCGCGATCGTCGTCGCGGCACTTGGCTACTTCGTCGATCTCTACGACCTCGTGCTGTTTTCCATCTTGCGAGTGCCCTCCCTCAAGGCCCTCGGTGTGAGCGAAGCCGACCTCACCACGACGGGCAAGCAACTGCTCTACCTTCAACTCGCGGGCATGTTGATCGGAGGAGTCGTCCTCGGTGTGTTGGGCGACAAGCGCGGACGACTCACTGTGGTGTTCGGATCGATCATCCTCTACTCGCTCGCCAATCTTGCCAATGCGTTCGTCACGACCGTGCCCGAGTACGCGGCGTGCCGGTTTTTTGCCGGGTTTGGCCTCGCGGGCGAACTGGGTGCTGGCATCACTCTGGTGAGTGAGTTGCTGCCCATCCACAAACGCGGAGTCGGCACGACGATCGTGGCCTCCGTCGGACTCTCAGGCGCACTGGCCGCTGGTGCGCTTGGAGAGTTCTTGCTGAACCGCTACGGCGCGATCGGTTTTCGCATCGCGTACGCGATCGGCGGCGTGATGGGACTGGCGCTTCTGGTGCTGCGCGTGGGCTTGCTCGAGAGCGCGCTCTTTTCGCAAACGCGCATACGCGAAGTTCCGCGCGGAGACGTGCGCATGCTGATCCGCCCATTTTCACGCCTCCTGCGCTTCGTGCGTGTCGTGTTGGTGGGGATGCCCATCTGGTACGTCGGCGGAGTCATCTTCGTGTTCGCACCCGAGATCGGTAGCGCGCTTGGCTTGCTTGCCAAACCCACCGGAGGTCGAACGATCTTCTTTGCGTATCTTGGCGTGGTGATCGGCGACGTCGTCAGCGGCGTGTTGAGTCAACGCCTGAAGAGTCGCAAGCGCGTGATCGGCGGCTTCCTGGTGTTGCTCGCGCTGTCTGTGCTCGCCGAGCTGATGTTCGGCGGACGGTCACTCGGCGTTTTCTACGCGCTGATGGTGCTCATCGGATTTGCGACTGGCTATTGGGTTCTCTTCGTCACGACTGCGAGCGAACAGTTCGGAACCAACCTGCGTGCGACTGTCACGACCAGCGCGCCCAACTTCGTCCGCGCGAGCGCCATTCCCATTACTGCCGTGTGGTTTGCGCTCAAGCCTGGGGTTGGAGTCGTGCCGGCGACGGCGATTGTTGGCATGGTCTGCATCGCAATCGGGCTGGTTTCTCTGATCGGAATGAAAGAGAGCTTTCACGCCGATCTCGATGTCATCGAAGAATAGTTTAGGGCACCGCTTCCCGCCGTGACGTCCCCGCCAGTCCCGCACAGCGGTGCATGCCCCGACCGCGCGTGGGTGCGGTGCATGCTCGGAACGCCGAGACATGTAGGAGCCTCGCCCCACCGCCATCAAACCCACCACTGTCCCATAAGGAGCCTCTCG
>JAYVXK010000378.1:0-6716 GCA_043785265.1 Myxococcales bacterium
CATCGAACACCCCCCAAAAACCCCCGCCTGGGAAGCCATCACCGACCGCCTCACCCGCGCCTCCAGCTAACCTGGATCTGGCTTCGTATTGCAGAGTAAATCCTTTACGTCTATAGGATCGCCTGATGACGAAAGTAATCACCCCCGCAGATTTTCCGAAACCGCGCGGCTACGCCAACGGTCTGCTCGTCCCTGAGGGTAGGACCCTCTACATCTCGGGCCAAATCGGCTGGGACAAGGACGCGCGCATCGTCTCGCCTGACTTCGCCACCCAGTTCTTGCAAACACTGGACAATGTGATCGCCGTGGTGCGGGCAGCCGGCGGCGGAACCGAGCACATCGTGAAGTTGCTCGCGTTCGTCACCGACCTTGACGCTTATCGTGCGGCGGCACCGGCCATCGGCGCGGGCTGGCGCGCGCGAATGGGCAAATACTACCCAGCGATGAGCCTCGTCAAAGTGGCTGGTTTGTTGGAGCCGGGCGCCCTCTGCGAGATCGAAGGCGTGGCGGTGTTGCCGGTGGGGACGTGAGAGAGTCCTCGGCAAAGGTACGTGCGCTACCCAACATCGACACCAGCCTCTGGGTGCGCCTTTTGACGTGTCACAACTTGGTGCTCACCGAGTTGCGCAAGAACTTCGAAGGCGAGTGCACGCTCGCGCGCTTCGACCTCGTGGCGAATCTCGATCAAGAAGACGGGCAGACGCTTGCGGCTCTCTCTCGGCGCATGCTGGTCACGGCGGGCAACCTGACGGGTCTCGTGGACCGCGCCGAACGCGACGGTGTCGTGGTTCGAAAAGCAGACCCAAGAGATGGTCGCCTCGTACGCGTGTATCTTACACATAAGGGCCAGCGCCTCGCAAAAGAGCTGGTTCCAGCGCACGGCGCGCAGGTGGCGAAGCTGCTTGGTGGACTCGACGTGAGCGAGCGACGCGAACTGCGGCGACTGCTCGGCAAGCTGCGCGACTCGATGGCGGCAGAGCGCACATGATCACGCCTACTGGATTCAAGTACACAGTCGATCGCGGCGTGGCGACGATCACATTGAGTCGTCCCGACCGACTCAACGCGCTCACGTTCGCCATTTACGAAGAGTTGCGCGATGTGCTCGCCGCTCTCGACCACGAGAGTGAGGTGCGCGCGGTCGTCATCACTGGCGAAGGTCGCGCGTTCTGTTCTGGCGGCGACGCCCGCGACATCATCGGCGAACTTTTCTCGCGCGACATGCAAGGCATGCTCGCCTTCACTCGCGTGACCGGGGCGCTCATCGCGAACATTCGCAAGCTTCGGCGACCGGTGATCGCGGCGGTCAACGGTACGTGCGTTGGAGCGGGCGCAGTGATCGCTCTCGCTTGTGATTTTCGCATCGCGAGTGACACCGCCAAGTTCGGATTCATCTTTCCAAAAGTCGGACTGTGCGGCGCAGACATGGGCGCGGCTTACCTGTTGCCCCGCGTGGTCGGCCTCGCACGTGCGAGCGAACTGCTGTTTTTAGGCGATATCGTGACTGCAGAAGAGGCCGCGCGAATCGGGCTCGTCAACAAGGTCGTTGCAAACGACGCGTGCCTCGCCGAGGCGCAAAAGCTCGGCATGCGTCTCGCGTCGGGTCCTGCGTTCGCGCACTCCATGACCAAACAAATGCTCGAGAGCGAGCACACCATGGCGCTCGGTGAGGCGATCGAAGCAGAGGCGCAAGCGCAAGCCGTCTGCATGATGCATCCCGACTTCCGCTCGGCGTTCGACGCGTGGCAAGGCAAGCGTCCCATCCGGTTCGCAGGTGCGCCAACGGACTTTCAGGACAAGCCGACGTGACTCATGATGTTTGACTTCGTCGCGTCGATGCCGACCTTCCTCGAGCCAGCGCACGAGGTCGTCGCGCGCAGTCTCGCGCCGCTCGCATCGCATTGGCCCATCGACGATCACGACGCGAACAACGCAGTCGATCGCCTTCGCACGGCGCATGCGTTCGGACTACTCATCCCCGCAAAAGACGGCGGAAAAAGCGTGGACCCCACACGCGTCGACGTGAGATCACTGTGTGTCGCGCGTGAGATCATCGCGTATGCGTCGCCGCTCGCCGACTCGATCTTTGCCGTGCAGGGTCTTGGCTCACACCCCATCGTTTTGACACCGTCGTTTCACGCGCGCGCTGAAATCTTGCGCGGCGTAGTGGCAGGCACACGCGTGTGCGCGTTCGCGCTGACCGAACCCGAGGCCGGCAGCGACGTCGGATCGATGCGCAGTGTCGCGCGAGCTGAAGGCGACGAGTGGGTGATCGACGGCGAGAAGGTCTTCATCTCGAATGTCGGCATCGCGCATCACTATGTGGTGTTCGCCAACGCAGACCCATCGCTGGGAAAAAAAGGAATCAGCGCGTTCTTGGTCCCAAAAGACGCGCCCGGTCTCGTGCTCGAGAAGATCCCCATGTCACTCGATCACCCGCTGGGCAGGCTCGTGATGAAGAGCTGCCGCGTGCCTGACAATGCGCTGATTGGCGAGGTGGGTCACGGCATGCGGCTCGCGCTCGGTACGCTCGATGTGTTTCGCACGTCGGTCGGCGCGGCCGCTTGTGGCATGGCGCGTCGCGCGCTCGACGAAACTCTGGCGCGCGTGCGATCGCGCATTCAGTTCGGCAAGCCTCTCGCTGACTTTCAACTCACACAAGCGGCACTCGCCGAGATGGCCACCGAGCTCGATGCGGCGCGATTGCTCGTCTACCGCGCGGCGTGGATGAAAGACCGCGGTCACCGGGCCTCCACCGAAGTGGCGATGGCGAAGATGTTTGCGACGGAAGCCGCGCAGCGCATCATCGATCGCGCGGTGCAACTCTTTGGCGGACTCGGCGTCACGCTGGGCACCGTGGTAGAGCAACTGTACCGAGAGATTCGCCCGCTGCGGATCTACGAAGGCACGACCGAAATTCAAAAGCTCATCATCGGTAGCGCTCTCGTCGGATGAACTCTCTCTTTTCGCCGCTCGCGATCGCGTCGATGAAATTGCCAAACAGGCTTGTTTTGCCTGCGATGGTGACGCGCCTGTCTGGCGAGGACGGCGTCGTCAACGATGACATTCGCGATCGATACACGAGGTTTGCTCGCGGCGGAGTCGGTCTCATCGTGGTCGAAGCCATGGCGGTGCACTCGGCCAAGAGTGGCCCGCTCTTGCGCATCTCCGACGACTCGTTCAAGTCTGGCCTCACCGATCTCGCTTCGCGTTGTCACGACGCGGGCCCAGCAAGAGTCGTCCCCCAGATCATCCACCTCTTGAAGATCTCTCGATCGGGGTGGCGGCAGACGGTCGACATGCTCTCCGTCGAGGACATCGATGCCATCGTCGATGCCTATGGCCTCGCTGCAGTGCGCGCGCGTGAGTGCGGATTCGACGGCGTCGAGTTGCACATGGCGCACGCGTACACGCTGTCGTCTTTTTTGTCGCGGCTCAATCCGCGCCGCGACGCGTATGGTGGATCTCTCGCAAATCGGCTGCGTTTGCCGCTCCGCGTGGTGTCTCGTGTTCGCGAACTCGTCGGCGCCGACTTTCCGATCGGAGTGCGTTTTCTTGGCGAAGAGTGCGTGCGCGGTGGCTACACGGTCGTCGACGCAGCACCGATCGCAGTGAGTCTCGCGCGCTCGGGCGTCGACTATGTGTCGCTCTCTGCAGGAGGCAAATTCGAAGACGCGCGTGTGATCGAAGGCGAGCCGCTCTACCCCTACACGGGATATTCCGGCGACCGCTGCATGCCTGGCGCGACCTATCCGGACGGCTGCAATCTGTACATGCCGGAGACTGTTCGAGCCGCGCTTCGGGCGGCAGGTCTCGACACCCCTGTCGTCGCAGTCGGAAAAATCGCGACCCGGGAACTCGCGCAAGACGTGATCTCGCGCGGGCAGGGCGATCTCGTGGGCATGGCACGCGCATTACTCGCCGACCCGGATCTGCCCAAAAAATGGGCTGCTCAGCGCGACGAGACGGTCGTGCGATGCGTCTACGGCAATGTCTGCAAAGCGCTCGACGAAAACTTCAAGCGAGTGACCTGCACTCTGTGGCCAAAGAAACTCGGCCGCGCGCCAGAGAGTCACGACACGATCGCGCCCGAGTGGCCCGCGACGGGCGCAGCCGCGACCGCGGTCTTCAAAGATGGTCGCGTGCTCCTGAGGTGGCAAGCCGCGACCGACAACGAAGAGGTCTACGGATATGAAGTGCTCCGCGCAGAAGGGACCCTCGCTCTCGGACACTACGCGAGTGTGCGCGCGGGCTCACTGCGCTTCGAAGACGCGCGCGTGGCTCCAGGGACTCGTCTTCGCTATGCGCTAAAACCCTATGATTTAGCCGGAAATCGCGGCCCCGCGTGTGACGAGGTGGCTGTCGTCGTGCCAGATGATTTCGTGATGCGGGCGTCGCGCGCGAGCGATCCGTCGGTCCTTGGCGCGTGCGGAGGGCGGATTTCGTGACTACGAGACTCTCGGTCAACGTCAACAAGGTCGCCACGCTTCGCAACAGTCGAGGGGGCAACAATCCCGACGTGCTCAAGGTCGCGCGCGACATCGAGGGGTTTGGCGCGCAGGGCATCACGGTGCATCCGCGTCCCGACGAGCGGCACATTCGGTACTCGGACGTACGGGCGATCGCGCAAGCCATGACGACAGAGCTCAACATCGAAGGCAACCCGCGCGAGAAGAAGTTCGTCGAGCTGGTCATGGAGGTCGCGCCCGAGCAAGTGACGCTGGTGCCCGACACGCATGGCCAGCTCACGAGTGACCACGGATGGGACACTGTCGCGCATCACGACACACTGCGCGATCTCGTCAAAGCCTTTCAATCAGCTGGGATCCGCGTTTCGCTCTTCGTCGACCCTGTCGTGACAATGATCGAAGGCGCGGCTCGTGTGGGCGCCGATCGCGTCGAACTCTACACGGAGGCTTATGCCCGCGAGTACCCTAAGCACCCTGAGGTCGCGGTCCAGCCTTATGTCGTCGCGGCCGAGCGCGCGGTGACCTTAGGGTTAGGACTCAACGCGGGACACGACCTGGACCTAAGGAACCTTAGGTACTTCGTGCATCGCATTCCCTCGGTAATGGAAGTCTCGATCGGACACGCTTTGGTGTGCGATGCGCTCTACTTGGGTTTCAAAGAAACCGTGCGCCGCTATCTCGCCGAGCTGCGCTAGGCGATCACCACTGTCCCATGGCGCCGATGGTCGCGCCACCAGGCGTGGGTGCGATCGACAGCTGAAATGGCGGAGTCCAGCTGCTTTTCTTGTCGGCAGTGTCGGCCTTCTTGTCGTACGAGATGATCGTCGCGAGTGTGATGCCGGCGAGTCCGCCGATCGCATTGGCGATGAGTCCGTGCTTGGGATTGTCGTCCGTGAAGGCGTAAACGAGATAGATGGGCGACGTGAGCACGAGGCCCGCGCCGAAGCCGACCCACTGCCACTTGAGCGTTTGGACGGATGGCACATATCCACCTAAGGACGCCGCCGCCGTCGCGACGATGCCGACATTGGTCATGACCAACGCACCGACAGACGCGCCATCCCACACGCAATAAGGATTGCTGCTGCTGCATGACACGGTGACACCCGCGCCGAACAGTGTGCCGACGATGGCTCCCCAACCTGCGCCGCTCGAGATGAACCCCATGCTGCGGGGATCGGGTTGCGCGAACTCACCAAAGAAGTAACCGCCAACGCCGCCGACGGTCGACGTGACCCAGGTGATGGTGGAGTACGCGCCCAGTCCCCACTGCTTGTCAGGTCCGGTGAGTTGCAGCTGCGTCGTGCTGATCGCGAGGCCTTCCATCGCGCCCAACATCAAGCCTGTTCCAACGCTCGCAGGAACCGCGCGATGAATTTTGCCGTAGTAGTCCCAGAGCGCAAAACCCGCGGGAACAGCGACACCAAATGCGATCGGCGCGATGATCGCGATGCCGGGATCTTTGGTCTTCGCGAGGATGTCGAGCCAGATGCCTGTGCCGACTCCATAGCCAACACCCGTGCCGTACATGAAAACCATTTCGCCCTGACCACGCAGCGAGTCGGTCGATGACGGCAAAGGTTGTCCCTGCGTTTGCACCTGCGGCGGATAAGGCTGGGGAGGGTAAGGTTGTGGGGGATAACCCTGAGGTTGGCCTTGTGGTGGATAGCCCTGAGGTTGCCCTTGTGGTGGATAACCCTGAGGCTGACCTTGAGGTGGATAACCCTGAGGTTGCCCTTGTGGTGGGTAACCCTGAGGTTGGCCTTGTGGTGGGTAACCCTGAGGCTGACCCTGAGGTGGATAACCCTGCGGTTGCCCTTGTGGGGGATAGCCCTGAGGTTGCCCCTGTGGCGGATAACCTTGCGGAGGAGGCGGAGGCGGTTGCCCCTGCGGATAGCCTTGCGGCGGCGGGGGAGGAGGCTGGACTTGAGGCGGAGGAGGCGGATTGGCCGATGGTGGCGGAGGTGGCTGATCTTGGCCCCACGCCGTGTGGGCGATCGCAATCGGAAGCAAGGCAGCAATCGCACCCGAGACAAGTCTTCGCTTCATCGTCTCCGAGCGTAGCGCACCCTCGCGATCTCCCAAAACAGAAACCCAAAAACGAGCGGAGCTTCAACCGAGCGCGGCGCCGACCGATCGAGCCATGCGCAGAGTCGCGTCGCGCGCAGCTGGGATGACCCCGCTCATGTTGAAGAAGCCGTGAATGAGACCCGGCTCACACGTGTATTCTGCATGCACGCCTGCTTC
>JAYVXK010000379.1:0-6697 GCA_043785265.1 Myxococcales bacterium
GCACGACTGTGGTCACGCACGCGGTGTTTTTTGGCGAAGATCGCTATCACATGGTCGTGACACCGGTGCTTTGCATGGCGGCGGCAGCGTTGCTTCGACGCAACAAAAGCAGAAAGCGCGACTCGCTCGAGGCGGTCGCGCTTTCTGATGCCGAGTGAGTGGCAGGTTACTTCTTTGCGCCGGCGTCTTTTGCGGCAACCGGCGCGGTAGCTGCGGGCTTCTTGCCTGCGTCTTTGCCAGCATCTGCTGCGGGCGGCGGCGCTGCATCCATGACAACGGGCGGCGGCGCTGCGTCGACGACGGGTGCTGAAGGCATGGCAGACGGCATCGCTGAGGTGACTGCTGATGCCGACGGCATTGCCGATGACATGTCGGTCGCGCTGGGCATGGCCGACGGCATGGTGTTCACGTTCTGATCACCACCACCGCCACCACAGGCGATCGCAGTTGCGACGGCAACAGCCAACGAAGCGAGCGCGACGAGCTTGAAATTCCGCATGACATTCTCTCCATCCGTCGGCCAGTGGCCTCGGCGTTTTCATCCCATCCGCGTTGGGATGGCACGAGATTTAGGGAACTTCCCTGGCGCGCTGTCTATCCGTTGAGGTGGACGGGTGGCAAGCAAAAATTCCTCAGCTTTGACGACCTTGGTGTGCCGCAGTGAGCCAAGCTGTAGTCGTTTGGCGTGGTCGGAGGCACGATTTAGGGCTGTTTGTGGCATTTTGGTGTGGCACGAGTCGTGCTGACTATCCCTGCATGCACCGACTCACTTCTCTTTCGATTTCTGTTCTCGCGGCCTCTGTCGCCCTGCTGGGTCATCTCGAAGATGCTCGAGCGTGTGGCGGCTGTTTTCACGACCCGTCAGACAATCCGTCGGTGGTCACAGACCATCGGATGATCCTGGCGATCGCGAAGGACCAGACGACCCTCTACGATCAAATCAAATACCAAGGCGATCCAAAGTCGTTCGCCTGGGTGCTCCCGATTCACGGGGTCGTGACGGTTGGACTGAGCGCAGATGCGGTTTTTGGTTCGCTCGATCGCGTAACGCAAACCCAAGTGCAGCAGCCGATCCTCAAGTGCCCGGCGCCGCCCTCGTGCCCAAGCGATCAGAACGACAGTTTCGCAGGCGCCCCCACGTCAATGGACGGTAGCGCGCCAAGCGACTCCGGCAGTGTGGTCGTGACGAAAGACGAGGTCGTCGGTCCGTACGAGAGCGTGCAAATCTCGGCGACGGATCCGACCGCGCTCGACGCGTGGCTGACCAAAAATGGTTTCGTCGTTCCGGCAGACGTTCGACCCATCGTCGATGCGTACTTGAAAGACGGTTTCGACTTCCTCGTGCTGAAGCTTCTGCCGGGGCAAGGCGTGCAGTCGATGCGACCCGTGCGAGTCACGACGCCTGGAGCAGGCGCTGTGTTGCCGCTGAGAATGGTCAGCGCGGGCACGGGGGCGCAAACTGGAATCACTCTCTGGGTGATCGCCGACGGACGCTACGAACCGGCTAATTTCCCGCAGTTCGTCATTCGAGACGAAGAGCTCGTCTGGGACTGGAAGACCCGCATGTCGAACTACCGCACACTGCGCGCAGCCAAACAAGCCGCGACGAAGAATCACGGTTGGGAGATCGAAAGCTCACTTTCGCTGAGTGCGTTCCAAGTCGAGGGTCCCGTGCGCAACACCTTCGATGCTTCGCAAGACTACGCGCCGACGACGGGTCCAAACCCGCAAACGCCCGCGCAGGTTCGAGATGCAGACATGGCCACCCTTTTTCACGGTCAGAGCCCGATGCCCCGGATCACACGGATGCGCGCCGATCTCGCACGCGATGCGCTCGTGCAAGATCTATCGCTCAATGCCTCACAAGATCAGAGCGAGATCTCCAATGTGCGATCGGTGGGTAGTGACGTGAATCGCCCCCCGTGCCCGACCTATCCCCCATGCAACAAGGCATCGTCGTTCGGCGGTTTCGCTGGAGCGGGCTGCGCAGTCGAGTCCGAGGGCTCGATGGGTGGGAACGCCTTGACGCTCGGTGCACTCGGATTCGTCGGCATCGCAATCACGCGCATGCGCCGCAAGAAGAAGAGCGCTTGACGTAACCGCACGGCAGCAGCCATCGTGCAGCTGTGATTGGCAGACTCACCGGGCGCGTGATTTCCGATGAAGTCGACACGGTCATCGTCGATGTGCACGGCGTCGGTTACGAGGTGACCGTGCCGCTCGGGACCCTGGGCCGCGCGCCGCGATCAACCGATGGCGAGACGACTCTCTTCGTGCACACTCATGTTCGCGAGGATGCGCTTCTGCTCTATGGATTCGCGAGTGATGCCGATCGCGGGGCGTTTCGCACATTGATTGGCGTGTCGAATGTCGGCCCCAAAATAGCCCTCGCATTGCTTAGCGCGTTGCCTGCCAACGAACTGGCGCAGACCATCGCCGCAAAGGACGTCGCAGGTCTCACTCGGATTCCAGGGGTCGGAAAGAAGACAGCCGAGCGTCTCGTGCTCGAACTGAAGGACAAGCTGTTACCCATCGCCGGCACCGCTGCACAGTCACCCAAGACGACAGCCGTCGCAGGCGCCGAGTTGTTGATCAGCACGCTCGTCCGAATGGGCTTCAAACCCGCAGAGGTCGAGCGGGCGGTTGCCACGATGGGAATGGCCGGAGCAGCAGCCCCACTCGCAGACGCGGTGCGTGAAGCCCTCAAGCTGCTCGCGAAGTAGTTACTTGAGCGGCGAAGCCGAGGGCTTTGTCGATGGAGTCGCTGTGGGCTTCGGCGCTGGAGCTCCCCCAAGATTCGGTGTCAGTGGCGGTGGTGACTTCATCCCTGCAGTCATCGCGGCGACGAATGTCATCAGTGCAGTCTCGACCTTCTTGTCTTTCTTTGCGATGCACGTGCCGAGCGCGCCGGCCTTCATGCTTGCCATGAGCTTGGCTTGTTCGTCTGACGTCATCCCGTTGTCCGCGTTGGCTTGATCTTCGGCGGCTTGTTTTTGCGCCACGGTGAGCTTGGCGGCCTCGGTGTTGAACGTGGCAAATGCCTGCTCGTTGTCTTTGGCGAACTTCGTGAGTTCGGCAGCGAGCACGTCACAGCTCGCCGTCTTCGTGAGGAGGGGAGTGAGCTTGTCTGTCGCGGCTTTCACGGAGGCGGCGGCCGCGGTGAACGCCGGCGGGATCTCGACGGGCGGTGGCGGAGTCGCGCTGGCAGACGGAGGCGTCGTAGGTGTGGCGGACGGGGTTGAACTCGCCGCTGGAGTGGAGGCTTGCGCAGTTGGCATCGCCGGAGGAGGCGCTTCGTCGCTGCCACCGCCACACGCTTCTGCAACCAAACCCGCCGAAGCGAGCAGACCAACGACGACGACCTTGACGAGCGAACCGCGCATGGAGCCTCCAACGGTTTTTCGTACCGCGACGGGCGCGTGTTCGTCCAGCGATTGCGCGGTTACTGAACCTTTTTTGCTTCGCGTCTGCGTGGCGGACTCTTGATCGGTGGCGGACGGGGCAGGACGAAGCGGCTGGACGGCTTGATGATCTCGGCGACCTTGACCTTGTCGCGGGTCATCTCGATGAAGCGACTCTGCGCACGAACTGGCGGATTTCCGCGGGCTTCGACGCGTTCGTAGTTGCCGTCTTTGGTGAGTCGCCACGCCTTCACGTTGTCCTGCTGCTGCAGTTCCAAGATCTCGACGAGGCGAGCTTTGAGGTTCGGATCTTCGATCGGAACCATCACCTCGACGCGTCGATGGAAGTTGCGCGGCATCCAATCGGCGCTCGCGATGTAGACCTCTTGTTTGCCGCCGTTCGCAAACGTGAACACCCGACCGTGTTCCAAAAAACGATCGACGAGAGCGCGCACGGAGATGTTCTCGCTGACGCCAGGCACGCCTGGCCTGAGGCAGCAAATGCCGCGAACCAGCAGTGTGATCTGCACACCTGCTTGCGATGCGCGGTACAGCGCTTCGACGACATGCTCGTCGACGAGCGAGTTCATCTTGGCCACGATGCGCGCGGGCCTCCCGTTGCGCGCGTGCTCCGCTTCTCTCGCGATGAGACCCAAGATCGCTTCGTGGAGTCCAAGCGGAGCGACCACGAGTGCGTTCCACTTGGGGGGCGCGCTGTATCCCGTCAACAAGTTGAAGAGTGACGAGGCGTCTTCGCAGAGCTTCTCGTTGCACGTGAGCAGAGACATGTCGGTGTAAAAACGCGCGGTCGCCGGATTGTAGTTGCCGGTCGAAAAGTGCACGTAACGCCGCAAACGCCCTTTTTCTCGGCGGATGATGAGCTGACACTTGGCGTGCGTCTTCAGACCCATGAGGCCATAGACGACGTTGACGCCGCTCTGCTCGAGCGTGCGAGCCCATTGAATGTTGCTCTCTTCGTCGAAGCGCGCCTTGAGTTCGACGATGGCCGTGACCTGTTTGCCGGCCTCCGCCGCGCGCGCGAGAGCCTTGACGATCGGAGAGTCACCGCCGGCGCGATAGAGCGTCTGTTTGATCGCGAGCACATCCGGATCGTCCGCCGCGCGTTGGATCAATTCGACGATCGAATCGAACGCTTCATAGGGGTGATGCAAGAGCACATCGCCTTCGCGAATGACTGCGAACGGATCGTCTGCATCCCGCAGAGGCGGCACCGGGAGCGGCTGAAATGCGTCGTCGCGAAGATCGCGGCGGTCTTCTCGGCCGACGACCTGGATGAGATCGCTCACATTGAGCATGCCGTTCGTGCGGTACACGTCGCGTTCGGGATCGAGTTTCAACGCTTTGACGAGCTTGGCAAGCGAGCTGTCTGTCGGCACACCGCTCACTTCGAGTCGCACCGCATTGCCGCGTTCTCGACGCCGAAGTTCTTGCTGAATCGTCTGCAGAAGGTCTTCGGCTTCTTCTTCGTCGATCTCGAGGTCGAAGTTGCGTGTGACGCGAAACGCATAAACGCCCTTGAGTTTTACCCCAGGAAAAATCGAGCCGACGTGGCGCGCGATCAGGTCTTCCACGAGGACGAACGCGTGCCTCGCCAGAGAGCCATCTGGCACGCGCATGCCGGACACTTCGAGCAATCGCGGGAGCATCATCGGCACTTGAACCACGCCAAATCCAGCCTCGCCGTTGGGGTCCCGCGTGAACATGACGCCGAGATTGAGGCTCTTGTTTCGCAGATGCGGAAACGGGTGACCTGGATCGATCGCGAGTGGCGTGAGGATTGGATAAATGTCCGCGGTGAAACGATCGTCGAGCAGCTTGAGCGCGTCTGGAGTGAGGTGCTCCGGCTTCACGAGCAAGATGCCTTTGTCGGCGAGCTTGGGCATCAGCTCGTTGGCGAGATGATCGGCCTGCGTCTGCGCGAGATCGTGGACGCGCTTGGCGATCGACGACAGCTGCTCCGACACACTCATGCCGTCGGGTCCGCCTTCGCCGACCTCGCCGCTGAGCTGCTGTTTGAGACCTGCGACGCGCACCATGAAAAATTCGTCGAGGTTCGACGCGACGATCGCGTGGAATTTCAGTCGTTCGAGGAGCGGAACGGCCTCATTTTGCGCCTCCGCGAGCACACGCGCGTTGAACTCGAGCCACGATAATTCACGATTCAAGTAGAGGGACGACGCACGCAGGTCGGGCTCGCTCGTCGTGTTCGCTGCGCTCGCTGGCGCGCTCGACACGGCGACTGACGGCGATGGCGTCGATGCGGGGATGAAGCCCTGAGGGTCCATAGGGTCGGTGGTTATACCACGGTGGCCGTCTGCCGTTGTCGGTGCGGACTCCTGCTGCGTTGGAGCATCTGGCTCAACGAGCGTCCGCGAGATCCGTGCGCATCCATATGTGCACCTCGCCGAATGCGGCGGTCTCACGATAGTGCGCGTCGACCCACGCGCTGGCGTCCCTGCAATGCACGCGGAAATCGGTCGCGCTGTCTTCGTAGGTCGTCAGCGGCGCTTTGTCGATGAACACGAACGCTGCGGGAGGGCTGTTTTTTAGGCGTTCCAGCATGTCGCGCTCGTGGTCGTCGCGCAGAGCGACGATGCGCGTCGCCTCGTCTTTGGATGGATGAAGTCCCGTCGGCAGCCACGAGCCGCCAAGCGCGGCGTCTGCATTGAGATCGTAAGCATAGATGTAGGGCGTGGCGCTGCGTCGCTCCGCGAGGAAGAGCACATACGGATCCATCCCGTAGAGCTGCACGCGATCGCTTGGCGCGGTGTGCTCTTTCAAGTAGGTCGCGCCTTCACGCATTTCCCAGGGAAAAAAATCTGGGCCGCGGAAATAGACCAAGTAATCCTGACTCGCGCGCAGTTCGGGAGTCGGACCCTTCTTGAGGATCCAGAGATTGTCGATATGCGGCGACAGCGGCATCATCGTTCCAACACGCGCAGCGAGCGCCGCGGCGCACGCGATCGGCACCAAACGCGCAAGCGATGTGGTGTTTGCGAAGCGCTCTGCCGCCCAAACCACGAGCGCCAGCCACTGCAGATGAAGACCCGCGGTGACGGGATGAAAATGATACGGAAAGCCCTTGGACTGGGCGAGCACACTCACGAGGCCTGCGAGCGGCAGGACTGCAAGCGCGAACGCGCGCCGGGGCATTTGCCTGTCCCAGATGAGTCCCACCATGACGAGGCTCGTGACCAGCGAGAGCGCGGCGTTGGTGCCTCCCCACTGAAGACTCAGGATCTCCGTCGCCGTGCGCGGCATCATGAAGCGGTACA
>JAYVXK010000380.1:0-6696 GCA_043785265.1 Myxococcales bacterium
CGTCGCGCTCCGTTTTTTACAATCCCCGCAAAAAACCAGCGTCACGTGTGAACGGCCGCTAGTTGAGAATGCTGGTTTCGGGACCCGTGTCCCGCTCCAGATTCCAATTCGTTGCGAGATTTTGTAGCGATTGGAGTGCGATTCGTCGGCGTGCCTATGAGCGACGAGGGCAGCGGACCGAACGGCGTTCCGATGTTGCCGCGCCCGACGGCCTCGGCTTCGGTGATGTAGCGCTGAGTCATCTCCGTGGTGGCGTGTCCGAGTCGTGACTGGATCTGCAGCTCGCCAAGCCCGCCGATCGCGAGCCACGTTGCGAACGTGTGGCGCAGATCGTGGAACGAGAGGGGGCGTCTGTTCTCGTCGTCGGCGTGGAGCTCGTCACGCTTGACGCCGGCGAGCTCGAGGTGCTTGCGCATGCGTGCGGCACGCGTCGCCGTCTTCTCGTTCTCGGGCGTGTCGACAAGCGTCGCGTCGTCGGACTTGCCGGCGACGAGGACCGCAGGCGCAGCCTTCAATTGTTCCTCTTTGGTACAATTGCTCTTACCTCGACCCTTTGCTCCGGCGACGAGGACCTCGAGCAACGGCAAGAGGTGCGGCTCGATCGGCACGCGTCGCGCCTTGCCGCCTTTGGTGCTCTTCGTCCCTCCGCTGACGCGATCGCGCGCGTGGTGGACAGCGATGTAACCGCCCTCGAGCACGACGTCAGCAGCGCGCAGCACGGCGAGCTCCCCGCGTCGAAGGCCCGTGTAGAGCGCTAGCGCATAGAGCACGCGCGCCGAGTGCGGCACGGCCTCGCAGGCGAGCAGAGCGTCAGCCTCCTTCGGAAAGAGGTACGCGCTCTGTCGCTCGTCGCCGTCGTCGGGCCCCCGTACGCCATCTGCCGGGTTCTGCTCGAGCACGCGCAGCTCGAGGCGCTTCGAGTGCGTGGCGTCTTCAAGCAGCTTCGAGAGCGTGCCCCACACGTTGGCGGCCGTCTTCCAAGAGATCTCCGCGCCCCGCACGCGTTCGTCCAGGCGCGCAACGACGCGCTCAACATCTGCGCGCACGATCTCCGTCGTGATGTGGTTCATGAGGATCGGCAGGATGTGGAAACGCAGGTGCGCGTTTGCGTCCTTCGGATCTCGGCGCGTCGCGAGCCACTTCTCGGCGTACACGTCGAACGTCACGCCGTCGCGCTTGTCGGTTGCGCTTCGCTCGATCGGCTTGGTCCACCCCTCGCCTGCGGCCTTGCGTGTGAGGCGCAGCGCTTCTGCGCGCGCCTGCGTGCGCGTCAAGCCCGCAGCGAGGCAGGCGCGGTTCGATCGCGAACCATCGGGGAGTGTGATCTGGATGTCGAAGTGATCGCCGTGACGGAGCACGGTCCCGGTGCGAGCTCGCGCCATGCTATGCGCCCCTTCGGATGTAGATGGCCTCGAGCTCGGGCAGGCCGTGCGCCTCACACAATGCCTCTAGCGAACGGAAGTGCTGCGCGGGCTCCTTCGCGTAGACCGCCACCCATCGACCGAGAACGTCCTGGTCGATGTCCGTGGGGAGCGTCGCGCCCGTGCTCGAGGTGATCGTTTTGTCGAGTCGCATTCACTCACCCGCCTTCACTCGAGCTTTGAGCCATGTGTACAGATCGATCACGTTCGGGCCGTGCTGCTCAGGCTCGATCGCTGGCTCTGCGCCGACGAGCTCCTCAGGAGCGCCGAGGGCTCGGGCCGACTCGCGCAGCTCGCCGAGATCGTCGAAGAGCTCAGCGACTGCCCTTAGCATCCAGTGCGTGATCCGCATCCGCGCGAGCTCGTCGCCTTCGAGCGTTGCGATGTTCCGGCTGTAGGCTGCGACGACGAACGCGTTGGGGAAGCTATCGAGGCACGCTTGACGCTTCGTTTGTGTGTCGAGCTGCGCGGCAATGATCGGCTGCAGAAGATCGAGCGAAGAGCGAGGCCACACCGCTGCAATGCGATCCAACGCGGTCGACACAAAAATGATGCGCTCGAGGTCGCTGCAGTCGATCTCGTCGCCTTCGGGATTCGAACGGTCGGCGGCGAAGTGTACCGCCGAGCTCCAACGGCCTTTGAGCGACGAGAGCCACCGCTCGGCCGCGCTGCGTTTCGTCACTCTCAGCGCAAGTTCGCTGCGTCGACGGCGCTGCGTGCGTGCTACTTTTCTCATGTTCGATTCTCCTCGAAAGTTTCGGACCACGGCCCCGGCGGCTCTAACCGCGCGGGGCTTTCTCTCGTGAGACTACGGCCTCAGAGAGACGATGGAAAGTACTGTCAATTTGCAGCAGTCTTACCGCTCGGCAAGAGCACGAGCAAAGTCGAGATCGGAGACCGTGAGCGTCTGCGGATTGAAAAGAACAATGTGTCCCGGCTCCGCGCTCGGCACGTCGAGCGTGGGATTCGCTTGGATGAACTCGCCTCGCTCGATCGCCCGCTCGTCGATCACGTCCACGATGGCGTGGCGCGATCTATTGATACCCGCGGCGGTCAATGCGTTGCAGACCATGAGCAAGAACGCCTGTCGCTCCGCGCGATTGCCAACGAGCTGCCCGTCCACAACGTCGAGCGGGCCGGGGCGAACGAAGGGTGAGACGTTGCTCACGGCTTCTGCCACTCGGCGTCATTTTCCTGCCGCGCCTGATCGAGCTTGGCTTTGGCGTCGGTGTTTGTTCCGCCAGCAACCTGACCAGTGCGGGTCGTGGTTCCGTTCAACGGAACGGTTGGACGTGGCAGGAATGGACGGTATTCGATGAACTCGATCGTCACGAAGCCGCGGCCAGTGCCATCGGGCAAGGGCTCGGTGACGGACTTGACGACGACGTCAGTGACGGGAGGCGTGAGGCCGGCGAGAAGCGGGTGATAGATCGCAAGTGCGCGCATGCTTGACGCCGCGTATTTGCTGCCCGTGTACAGCGGGGGCTTGATCGCAGTGGCGAGGATCGGCTTCCAGTTCTCCCACTCTCCGAGGTGATCGACGTCTTCGCCTTCCGCTCCGTCGCCCTTCCACAGCTCGAGCACGACGGAGAATTCGATCGGAGGCACAGTCTTCTTGAGTGTGTTGCCGCCATGGCCTCCACTTGGCACCTGCAGATCCCATCCCGTTGCGCGCTTTGGGGCTTGGGGGAAATGGCAGATCCCTGGGCTCATTTTCCCTGCGATGTACAGCCGATCCCAGAGCTCGGGGTTGTCCACCATGTTGGGCTCTCCGTCGATGACGGGAAGCCTGCCTGCAACGTACGTGACGTCAGCCATCGTGGTCCTCCTTCATGGGTTGGTATGCGCCGTTCATCTTTGGCTCACGCTCGACGTAGAGAAAGAGAAGGTTGGTCGCGGTCGTGCCAGCGACAGTGACAGTGATCGACTGCGCGTTGCGCGACGCGCCGGGAACGATGTACGGGAACATCAGCGGGCGCTCCAATTCTCGTCGCCTTCGCAAGCGTCATCTCGACGTCCACGCGGCGTTGGGTTGTTTTGGCGGCGCTCTTTGCGCTTTTGCTCTGAGAGCGTCTGCGTTGCGAGTGACGGCACGAGCTGCTTGCCGGCTTCGACCACGAGAGCCACGAACTCGGGTATGAACTTGCCGATGACTCGCGTGGTGTGCTGTCGACCATCGCGCAGGACACGCACAATTATCAGCTCTGGCGCCTGAGTCCTCTTGTCCTTTGTCTTTCTCACCTCGATTGTGGCGAGAGGTGCGTCAGCGCGAAACTCGAGCGCGCCGACGAGCTCGGTCTCGGCTAGCAGCGCTTCGAGTGGGCGCGTGTTCACTTCGCCCTCCGACGTCGGGAGGGTGTACTGACGATCTCGGCGCATGTCAGGACGCCAACCTCGAGGCCATCGGCGCGCCCGGTGCGAGGTGAGGGCCTCGCCGCGTTGCTTCGCTCGTGTTCTGCGGCGATGATCTTGTAGTCGGCGCTCGCGTGCAGCTCTTCGAGAGCGCGTGCCCTCGAGCGTGCCGTCTCGGCTTGGCGCTGCGCCGCATTTCGCTCGAGCTGATCAAAATTGACGCCGCTCAAGTTGAGAGCGGCCCTCGAGATCTCGGTCTCATACAGATCAAACCGCGCATGCATCGCGGCGCGCTCGGTTGTGAACTGGCGCTCGATCGCTTCGTGTGCGTCGATCCGCTCTTGCTCGTCTCGCTCTTGTGCGTCGAGTGCCGCGTTCGTCTGCAGTCGTTGGATTGCAAGGCTTGCGCTCATGGCATGTCTCCTTTGATGAGGCGCAGCACCGCAGCCGTGAGCTCGGGATGCACCCTCTCGCCGACGTCGAGCCTGGCGAAGAGCTGGTTCCAGTCGATGATGCGGAGCAGCTGGAAGCTGATAAACGTCTTCGCGAAGTCGGGCGCGTCGTCGTAGCTCCTGAGCGCCATGGTGCTGGAAGAGTTCGTCACGAGCGCCAGTACCACTTGAGACGCGAGCGTTTGCCCGACGTCGAGCATTCTTTGAAACGCCGGCGTCGTCATCGCCGGTGAAGCCGGCGGCGGCGGATTCTCTCTCGAGTACCGGATGTAGTCGTAGGTTCTGTCCTCGATCGGGATCGTCGTCGTGGTGCCGTGTTGCCGCGCTTGGATGCGCCGGTCGATATGCTCGGCCGCGTGGGCGCACCCCTCGCCGACGCTCTCGGTCGCGGGCTTGTCCAGCTTCGCAACGTCCGCGAGGTAGACGACCGTGGCCTTGGCGATCTCGTGGAGGGCGCTGTGCTTGACGCCGTATTTCTTCTCGAGCGCGGCGAGCAGTGGACCTTGCGCGACGTCCTCGAGCGCAAGGCTGGGAAGCTTGGTCAGGCGCTCGCGCAGGCGGTCTCCGAGCGTTGACGAGATGCGCACGAGCGAGACAGGGTGATTGCGGTCGCCGCTGATCGCGAGGTTCTTCGGGTTCATCGGGCGCCTCCTCGAGCAAGCAAATCGGCGACGACCTTCGCGGCATCTTCACGCTGAGCTCGCGCGGAGCTGGCAACCAACGAGAGCCTGTCGCGCTCTGCACCACCTGCCGGCTGCGCGAGCTCGAGCGCTGCGAACGCGTCCATCTCGGCGACGAGCTTCGCGTCGAGTGTGTCTTGTGCGGCTTGCAGCTCCTCGGCGTGTCCTGCTCTCACGTGCTCGAGCTGTTCGGCGCGGTTCACTGGCCACCTGCCAAGACGCGCACGCGTCGACGCGTGAGGTCCCGCTCGCTCGTCGATTGCTGCACGGCAGAGCGCGCGGCGGTCGTCGCATAACCGATCTCGTTGATCGGCCTGCCCTTGGCCTTCGCTCGCTCAAACTGCTCAAGCTCACGCGTAGACAGGGTGAATACGGCGCGCCTGCCGTCCGCGAGGTGAACTTCGACGTGGCGCGAGGAGCGAGAGAGAGGAGCACCCTCCTCGGCACTGCCAGTGCCGTCTGCACTCGGTGGTTCGTTCTGCTCGTCGACCCAGGCCTGAAGCCCAGCGACGATGCTTTCGGGATCCGTGCCCAGCACCGAGGGCGCATCGGCGATCCACTCGCTGATCGCAGCGTCGTCGGCTTCGCTCAACTTTACATCGTCGACACTGACATTGGGAGCGCGCTTCTTGACGTCCAGGTTTTGTTTCGGCTCGGGCTTGGCGTCTGGTGCCGGGTTAGGGTTCCGCGGCATCGGCACGCCGAGTTTTTGAGCCTTGGCAAAGCGTGCGTCACGGAGGCGGATTCGCTCCGGGTCGTTGGCGAGCAAACTTTGCTCACGTCGGCTGGGTCGTAGGTCGGGTGTGGTCATGATCTCAAATTCCTTTCGTTCGTGTCGATGCGTCGAGAAAAGTCGGTGCCTTGGGGGTGGTTCGAATCGGAAGTTGGCCAGTTGTGGGCGCTCATGGAGCACCGCTGCGGACGAGGTCGGGGGGCACAAAATAACCGGGCCCTTTTTGCAGACGTCTGCACGCTCCCCTCAGACGTGTCTGAGGCCGAACACGTGGCGCGAGCCAGACGTGTACGTGTCTGGTCCTACTTACGTAGGGACCTGGACACGTGACACACGTACGTGTCTGGACACGTGTCGGACACGTCAAACACATGGGGGTCACTGGGCTGCCTCGACTTGGGTCGACGGGGTGATCGCGTAGTAGTGCGGGTCGGTCCGCTTGCCGTGCATGGTGGGTCGGTTGTCGATGCGGTCGGCGTCCTCGAGGCGGACCATGGCGCGGTCGAGTGCCTCAACACCCATGCCGGTGCGGGCGCGCAGTTGCCTCGTGCCGATGCCAGGATGCGCGAGGATGACTTGGAAGACTCGCTCGGCTGTCTCGTCGAGCTTGCGGTCACGCCCGCGGCCCGGGGCGCCCTCGTCTTGTTCTGGCGCGTTGGCGGCTGAGAGTGTCTGTCGTGCGCGGTCGATGCGAAGGAAGAACTCGGCTTTGGGTCCGAGCTTGTTCTTCGTCACCTTCGCTTGCACGAGCTCGGACTCGCCCTTCACGTTCCGCAGGGTGACGAGGTAGCGGCTTTGATACTCGATCGCTCGGGACTCGGCGCCCGCCGCCATGTCGTCGCTCTGCTCGCTGGGGTCGTTGCTGCGGTAGCTGCCTCGGTTCATTTCCGACGAGCCGATCGCGATGATGCGATGACGAGTAGCCACGGCACGGAGCGCGAGCATATTCGCGGTGACCTCAGCTCGAGCGGACGTCTCACGGTCGACAATCAGTGTCCTGTTGCACTTGACCGTTTGGATGCTGTCGACGAAGTACGCCGCGCGTTTTCCGTTGGCGC
>JAYVXK010000381.1:0-6689 GCA_043785265.1 Myxococcales bacterium
CGCGCAGGTGTATTGTCTTCGTCGGTGCTGCGCGCTTGAGTGGAGCGAGAGCGCGGACCGAAACCGAACAACAAAGGGCGCCGTGGGGAAAGCAACGCGAGTCGTCGAGCAAGGGACAAGGTCTTCGCGGGCACCGGCTCTTGCGCGCGCTGAGCTTTTGAGCAAAGTCGCGAGGAGCCGCCTCGAAGACGAGCTCGACAAAGCGCTCGAACGCAGGCCCGCCACCGAGGGCAAACTCGCGGGTGCACTTCGTGCGCTCGCGCCGCTGAGTCCGCACCTTCGCGCGAGCATGGCAGAAGCCGCGGCGGTGATGCTTCGCCGCGGTTCGCTCAACCGTGAGATTTACATCGCGAGCATGCGCGCGGTCGCAGAAGGCGGCGATGCGCAGACCTCTTCGCTGGTGCGAGCCGCGCTCTTGCTTGATGAGGCAGGCGGTGCACCCGCACTCGCGGCCGCCGCGTTGTGTCGCGACAGTTCGCTCGGTCCGTTGCTCGGCAAGGTCGCTGCAAGTCGCCAATCGCACGTGGCCTTTGGTGCCGAGACCGCGCGAGTGGTTCGTTTGGAATCGAACGGAGCGCACCTGACGTCGCTCGCGCCGATGATCAAAGAGAGTCATCGCATCGCGCTCTGCGTCGAAGTTTTCGTCCCGCTCGCGCGAGCCGGCGCTGCACCCATCGCGATTGCGCCAGCGCTCTCCGTGCTTCGCGGCGCGGAACGCCACCTCGGTCGCTGGCTCGTGCTTGCCGAGGTTGCATCCAAGGCCGGAGACGGCGCACCTCTCGCCGAGGCTAAAACCAAGGCAGACAGCGGTCCGTCGAGTTCGCGCGCCGCGTGGGCGCTCGTGGCGTGGGCGCTCGAAGATGCGCTCGCGCGTCACACTCGCAAGACCCCACCGGCACCACCCGATGCGCGACCCACTGTCGAACTGGTCGCGAGACTTTCCGATCGTCCAAGTTCGGATCGCGATCTTGGGTTTCTCTTTCGCATCGCCGCTGCGCGCGGTGCCGGTGCACGCCCCATGCTCGACGCGGTCGTTCGTCAAGCGCCGATCCACGATGACGTGGGTGTTCGTGCGGCGTTGTTTCTCGCGCGCGATCATGGGCGCGAGGATCTGCGAATGGCGATCACGCAGATCGCCGCGGGCACCAAGCGCGAGGAATTGCGTGGCATCGCCACCGCAGCTCTCTGGGACGTTGGCGGCCACGATGAGGCGCGCGCATTGGCAGACGATCTGGTCACGTCACGTCATGTCGGCAATGTCGCCTGGGCATCGCTCGTGCGGGCCGCAGCACTCTCGGGTAGCAAGGACGACATCGTTTCGGAGATGAACTACCGATGGATCCAGCTCGGCTGGCTCGAGTAGCCGTCCGGCTCGGCGCGAGCGTTTGCGCGACTCTCGCGCTTTGCCTCGCATCTGGGCGAGCCTCGGCTCAAAGCGGAACACTGGTGATCGTCGCCGACCGCGACGACGACGACGGAGATGGCAAGCCGGACGCTTCGGAACCCGCACTCTCCGTCATCGGACGTCGCGATGTCGTTGCGCTCGATCCTAGTTACCGAAAGTCACTGCTGCGCGCCGCCAGTGGTGATGCCTACGTGCGCATATGGGATGGCGCGACCGGCATGGCGTGGGGAAAGTCGCCAACAGAACTACCAAGCATTCAAGGGCTCGCCCCCGGCGTAACGGAGCTCTCGATACGCGCGCCCAGCGGTAAGGTGACGACAGAACGAATCGAGACATGGGGCTTCGAACTGCGCGACGCCGCGGACAAACCGATCGACGCAGCCACGGACCACGTATCTCTGACTCGAACTCCGCCGTCGCGCGATCCCAACGCAGATCCAGATGCCGTCAAGGTATTGGTGACAGCGCCCGACCTGCGCACCGCAGCACCCGATCTCACGGTCGAATCGCTCAGTGCTGCCGGCGTTCGGCTGGACATTCTGGAGCACGTGCCCCTCGTTGACGTTCAATGCATCGCGGATCGGTCGTGCTTTGGATCCATGCCACTGCGCCTCGTCGTCGACGAAGTCGATCGCTCTCACCCTCTCGCGGTAGGTCGATCGCTGCGTGCCGAAGTTGGAGGTGGAATCGTGCTGCGTGCGTTGGGTCGCAAGCAAGTCGTGCGCGTGCAAGGACCGCGATCGACGCCGCTTGGTTCGATACCGCGCATGCGCGCCACCGTTCGTCCCTTCGTGTTGCGCATGTCGGCTGGCGGTGCCCCAGCCATCGGCGGCAATGACGCTGCCGCCGCCGCGACTGTACGCGCGGACCTCGCGGTGGCCTCTGCCGTGTGGGGTCAATGCGGCTTCTCGTTTGGTGACACCTCGACGGTCGACGTGCACGTGATCGATCCGCCTGTCGCGCATTTGCTCTCGCTCGGTGATGGAGTCGGATTGCCCGCAACGGGCGGTGAACTACGTTTCAAGATCGACGGCAAGGCGACAGTGACGATCGCCATCTCTTCTGGTTCGTCGATCGATGGCGTCGCTCGGGAGGTCGCGCTCGCGATCACTCACGCGGGCTTTGTCGCGATCGTTTCGCCCAACGCGCACGCCTCGTCGTCTGCGGCACCAAGTGTGGACATCCTCGTGCGGCATCACGACAACACACTGGCGTCGCTCGACACCATCACCGACGTTCCTCTGTGCACGGACCGTACACTCACGGCGCGCATTGGTTCGGTCGAGCTGTCTGGTGGCTTGGAACACTTCGGCGACGACGATTCACCCGTCGGCACACTCGAAGAACGCACCCTCGTGAAGTCTCTCGACGACGGCGATCCGACCACGATCGAACTCGTCATCGTTCCATTTTTTGCCGGTGCCGGACGAATTGGTGAGTCGTTCATTGCCAGCGAATCTCCGACCATGCGCAACGTGGTGCTCCTCGATCGTGGCGGTGTGCGAGCGCGCCGCACGAGTCTCACGCTCGCGCATGAACTCGGTCACGTGTTGCTGTCGATGCCTGGACACCCCGACGACTACGGCGAAGACACCCCCACGCTCCTCCTCGACTCCGACGCCTCGGACGCGTCGCCGTTCGGACCGAAACGCATTCCAGTCGAGGAGTGTGTTCGCGCTCTTCGCGAAAGCGGCCCTCAGGCACGCGTCCCCCTGCTGACGCGATGGCCGTTGTCACCACTCGTCGTGCGGTGATGCGCGCTACGGCACGTTGATTTCTTTGAGCTCGGTGCCGCCTGCGTAGGCGTAGCTCACGTAATTGTCGAAACCGTACGCGACGATTCCGACAGGCAAATCAGCCTGAATGCGATGAACGCCGTCGTTTTGTGTTCCGGGGCGGACGTTGTCGGGTGAAGTCTTTTTTGGGTCGATGATCGGAAACGACAATTGGCAGCGATACGCGACGAACGCTGGATTGGGTCGACCGCGTTCTTGTGGGGACAGGCCATCGCCAGGTGAGAGTTCGCAAGGGCCGCTCTCGAGAGGCATGCCGTCGAGGAACACATGCGTGCCGAAGTGCGCGCTGATGACCAAGAAGTCGAAGTTGTACTTGTCCGGCGTGAGCATCACGTAGTCGGACCTCCACTGTTCGACGGGCGCGACGAACGTGATGCTCGGGTCACCGCCGGGCAGGCCGCGAGGGACGCCACCCGCGTCTTGACTCGATTGCACGTCGGCCACGATGATCGGCTGACTTCCATTCAATAGAAAATCTTGTCGCACGCCGAGTGTGCGATCCGCGCCAGGCCCATCGAGGTCGAACGCGTCATTGGGCGGAGGCAAAGTAGTCTTGACGTGCGTCTTGCCCGCCGCGGTCGCGACGACACGAAAGTATTCGATCTCGTCCACGGTGCCGACGTTGCCTCCTGCGGCGAGCACGGCGCGCGTTCGATTGGGCATGCGTGCGAGCGAATACGATTTGCCCACTGCTCGCAAAGGCACGAGTTGGTCTTCGAGATGGTCTGCACAGCAGAAGCGATCCGAGATCGTCGCAAAGAACGGAGCGTCCGAAGCCTCGCTGCCCGGAAACACCGAAATAGGCTGATCGGCGCTGACAATCGAACCGGTGAAGTCTGCGTTGAAGTCACCCGTCTCGAGATTCAACACGTCGAAGGGTTGCAGCACGACGTCTGCGGGTTGTCCTTTGGCGAGACCTTGATCGAACGGGCCCCCCGACACGACGCGAGTCGTCGGTTCGATGTGGACGTGCGTGTTGGGCCGCTCGGCGACCACCGCGAGAAACACTCGAAGGTCGATCCCGAAGTTCTGTGACGGGTTGTTGCTTCGTGCGATCGTCTGCGGCCAGCCCGCCACGACATACGACGGCCCAGATCCGCCCGTCAGCGCGCTCGTGGGTAAGAGCTGCGACGCGTCGTTTGAAAAGACATTGACGTTCTCGAGCGGATTGAACTGATACGCGACGACCGGCATCGACGAACGGACGCGGAATGCATGGCGTGTAAGCGCGGTCCCGGTGCCCGTGTTGAACTCGCCATCAGGAGACCCATCGACTTCGCGCGGACCGAGACGAAAGACTTCGAGGTTGCCTGCGAGGATGGTGGCTTTTGCGAGCGTGCGAATCTTGGCCGGTTGACCGACGGGTGCGTCGTCTTGATCGACGATCACATTGGTCGATACATCGGGCTCTGCGTTCGAAACCACGATCGCGTATTGCTGAGCGGCGGCGTTGAGCGAGGCGGAGATCATCGCGTTGTCGAGGTCGGCACCCCAATATTCGCAACCGACGTTCGAATGCTGCTGATCCGCGTCGCTGCATAAATTACGGCAAATTCCTTCGCGGCAGGCGTCGCCCTTGGTGTTGTCGCATGTCTTTTGGGCCGTGCGTTTTTGACCATCAGCCGTGCACTCCATGACAGTCTGGCCGCTGCATTCGACTGAGCCCGGCACGCACGGGAGGCAAGCGAGTTGAGGTGCCGCGCACCGCAGTCCCTCGACGCGGCAGTCGTGAACCGTGGTCCACGCGTTGTTGGTGCACTGAGAGAGCACGTCTCCAAGACAGGCGACTTTGTTCTCTTCGCACACGATGATCGTTGGTAGCGGCACGTCGCGATACGAAGGATCGAACTTGCACGACGTCAAGACGAGCAAACACGCAGCGTGCGTCTTACGCATCGGCGCTCAGTAGACCCCAGACGCAAGATCAGCCGCGTATGCGTTCCACGCGGATGGGTACAGCTGACCGTAGCGAACCTTGGCGTACGAAAAGCCATCGATGCGTGCGACCTGCACCGAGGTTTGGATGGCGCCATGCAAGATGGACAGGTCCGGGCCGATGGCCTCGAGGTTTGGCAAGGTGAAGTTCTTGTTGCCGGGACTCACGATCGTCCACGATTCAAGGCCACCCGCAGACGCGACGACGATCTTCACGAGATCGATCGTGCCGCTCGCAGTGACCGTCACGTGCATGCCGTCCCATGCGCCTTTTGATGGAGAGACCAAACCCGGAATGGCCAAGAACCCAGTCAGCGCGAGCGGCACATTTGCGTCGTTGGTGCGCACGCGAGAAATGACCGACAAGGGCACGTCTTGTTTGGACCCGCTGACGGCCGATGAACTCACCACGTACGATTCACCCGCGAGTGCGTAGGCCATCGCTGGCAACCCGATGAAGGATACCTGACCAGGAGTTGGCAACATCTTGAGGCGTGGCGAATTCGGAAACAGCGCATAGGCGCCTTGTCCAAGACTGACGGCGGTGCGCGACAACAGTCGGTCTGGACCGCGTGACGTCGTCGCTGGCGGCTTCGGATCGATCACGAGCGCGTGGTCGAGGAGCAAGTCCATCTTGATGTCGACATGTGTGGTCACGACATTGGGCTGCAGCGGCACGCCTCGCTGTACACCCATCATGTACGGCACGAAGGTGCGGCCTGTGCTCGTCGTGTTCTCGATCCCTGCGAGCGCGTAGAGCGTCACGTTGCCCGGGAAATAAGCCAGCGTGTAGCCGAAGCCGTAGCTCGTGCCCGGAGAGTCCATGGTCGTCGCGGTCGTCGGATCAGGTGGATAGAACGTCGCATCCGAGTAGGGCGAAGCCGCAAAAACATAGGCGGCACGACGCTCCGTCGAACGGATGGGAAGAGGCACGCCGATCCAATCACCGCGCGCAGGAAACTCAGTGCCCGTCGGCCAAATCAAGTCACCGGTCGCTGCGCCGAAGTCTCGTGGTTTGCCACCGCCCTGCGGCACGTCACCTTGACCACACGACGGATCAAGCACCGGATCGAGATACACAGTGACCGTGTCGACAGGCACATCGACGAAGCTAGTCGGCTGATGACACTTTCCTGCGACCGTGACCGTGACAGCACCTTTGATGCTGGCGTCTTTCACTTGAGCGATGCCGCTGCTGTCGGTCACGCCAACGAGTGCGGTCTGTGCATCGTTGCCGATGATCGCTTTTGCCGCGGGAATGGCCATGCCGGTGTAGGAGTCGAGCGCGATGATCTTGATCGAACCGTTCAGCGCACCACCAGAGAGTCCACCGCGGAATCCATCTTCCGAGTCGCTGTAGGTGAATGCGTCGCGAGCCTGTATTTGCGACGTGTCCGCGTTGATGACAGTGATGTCTTTGGTGCCTGGGGCGTTCGCGGGAGTCGTGCATTCGAGATGCGTGGCGTCAGTCACTGCGACATCTGCGCAGGGCTTGCCATCGACAGCGACTGTGACGCCAGTGGCCCATACGGTGCTCGCGCCGTGCAACGCGA
>JAYVXK010000382.1:0-1978 GCA_043785265.1 Myxococcales bacterium
CGGCATCGTTCATCGCGACCTCAAGCCTCGCAACCTGTTTCTGACTCATCGCGTGCATGGCGAGCCTCTGGTCAAGGTTTTGGATTTCGGCATCGCCAAGAGTTACGAGGTGGGGGCCGACGAGAAGGAGCTGACCGGGACTGAGTCCGTCTTCGGCTCGCCGCAATACATGTCGCCGGAGCAGATGCGTGCTTCGCGCAACGTCGATGCTCGCGCGGACGTGTGGTCGCTTGGTATCTGTCTCTACGAGCTGATCGCAGGTGCTCTGCCGTTCGACGCTCCGACCGTTCCATTGATTTGCGTGCAGGTGTTGACCGCCCCTACGCCTTCTCTGCTCGACAGGCGCCCCGACGTGCCGCCTGCGCTTTGGCAGGTCATTCAGCGGTGTCTCGAGAAGGAACCCTACATGCGGTGGGGAGACGTCGGGCAACTAGTGGGCGCCCTCGAGCCCTTTGCACCCCCGGCCGCAGCAGGCACCGCGCTTCGCGCACATGCGGTGCTTCGAACGCCGCCCGTGAACGCCGCAGCGTCTGGACCTCTGCCTCAGATGACGGCGCCCGATGCGATTGGAGACACTCGCACCGCAGGTTCGTTCAACACGCCGAGAGAACGAACAGGCAGCCTTCGCAATACGATCATCGTCGCAGCAAGCTCAGCGGCCTTCGTGCTCGTCGCCGCTGTCGTCGCTTATCGCTTGCACTCGCCATCCGACGCGAGTGTCGCGACGGAGACGCATGAGACTCGGTCGGTCGCCGCCCCCACCCCACAGCCGCCCCCCGTGACCAACGTGCAAGCAGTTGCTTCTGACATTCCCTCAATCCAAAACCTCGGCTCGACCGCTGACTCCGGTTCGGCGGCGTCGCCAACGGGAAGCATCAAGGCGGGCATCGTTAAACCGAATCCTCCCCACGGACGTAAGCCTGATGGTGGGCTTGGCAATCCGAGCAAGGTGTTCTGAAATGGGAGGTCTGCGATGAAGCGATTTCAATGGGCACCCCTCATGGTCGCGGGGCTCTTCTCTGCGATCTCGCACGCCGACGGAACCGATCATGACAAAGCGGTGGCCTCCTTCGACGAAGCGCGGAAAATGATCGAGGACGGCAAATGCGACGTTGCCATCCCGAAGCTCGAAGAGAGTCTCCGCTACGAAGCCTCGGTCGGTGCGCACTTCAGCATGGCCGACTGCTACGAGCCGCGCGATGGGCTCCGCGCTTGGACCGAACTGCGCGAGGCCGAGCGACTGGCGTACATCAAGCACGACGACCGCACCAAAGCAGCGCAAGACCGTGCAGCCGCGCTCGAGGCGCGACTTCCCATCGTGCGCGTCACAGTGCCGCCGAGCGCGCTCACCGAGCCGGGCTTCGAGCTTCGCGTCGATGACTTCGTGGTGGACCGATACCTTTATCTCGAAGGCGTGCTCGCGTTGAAGCCGGGTACTCACGTCGTCGCAGCCACCGCTCCGCACAAGAAGTGGTCGCAAGAAGTCGTGACCCAGCCCGGCACGCCAGTGTTGGTGACCGTGCACCTCGAGAACGAGTTGCCTCCACCTCCGCCAGTCGTGGTTGCGCGTCCGACAGTAGAGATACGCGAGGCGGGGGGCTCTCAACGTGCTGCCGCGTTGGTGCTCGGCGGACTGAGCGTGGGTGCGCTAGTCGCTGGCGGCGCCTTCGGCATCGTTGCGATGGTGAAAAAGAACGACATCGACAGCGCGTGCGGAGGCGTTGCGTCTGCTTGCGGATTGGCGCCTGGAAGTCAGGACTCTCGCCTTTCGGAGCAACGGACGTTGACTCACCTCTCGACGGCAACACTGGTCGCAGGTGGCGTCATGCTCGCCATCAGCGTCGTGTTGTTTCAGACGTCGCCCAAGGCACGAAGAGTCGAGGTCAGCGCGAACGGCGCTGGCGTTTCGTTGTCGGGGGATTGGTGAAGACCATGCGCGCAGTGTTGAGTTCTTTGGTCGTTTGCCTGCTGGCTGCAG
>JAYVXK010000383.1:0-6671 GCA_043785265.1 Myxococcales bacterium
GTGTCGCGCATACTACCCTTTCAACACGACCTGCGCGACGACATGCTCGGCGGCGCAGCAGACAGACAGCGTGTGCGATGGCAGTGGGAAGTGCCTGCCCGGCGGACCCAAGACCTGCGGCAACTATCTATGCGACGCAACCAAGTGCAAGACCTCGTGCACCACCAAGGACGACTGCGCCACCGGCTTCGTTTGCCAGGGAAGCAAGTGTGTTGCTCCCGGTGCGACTTGCGTCGGTAACGACTCGCACGGAGTCGACGGCACGATCCTCAGTTGCCCGCCCTACCGATGCGACGCTTCTGGAGCGTGTAGGTCGACCTGTAGCTCGGTCGACGACTGCGTGGCGCCTGCCACGTGCGATCCGTCCGCTAAGTGTGTGGTGCCTGCTGCGAGCAACTCGGGTGGATGCTCCACGAGCGGCGGGAGTGGAACGACAGCTGGAATCACGGCGTTTTTGCTGATGGGCATCATGACGAGACTGCGGCGCAACCGGCGAAAACGAATGCCCGTCTCGCTAAGCTAGTTTTTCGCGGTGATGTTCATCGCGTCGGGTGGCACCACGCATCCAGTCGAGTCGCACCGGTACTCGGGATACGCGAAGAGAGATTCGTGACCCGCAGCGTCGACCGCGGCGACCGAGACGAAGTAGGCCGCGCCCGGGTCGAGGCCAAGGTCGCTTGGTTCAGCTGTCATGCTCGTCGCGCTGGCGATCACTCTGCGTCGATAGAAGTTCTCCGTGACCGCTCGCGCCGCTACCACGTAATGATCGACCTTCCCATAGGCGGGTGCTGTCCATGTGAGCGCGCTTGCCGAGGCGACGAATGCCGACGGAGCCGAGGGAGCGCGCGCGAGACTTGCGCCGACTGCGATCACGACCTTGGCGACTCGGCTCGTGTACGCGGGCGTCACGTACGCGAACAGATCGTTGGACGTGTGTTGGTGAGGCAATGCTTCGACAGGCTCGATGAAACGCACACCCGGTATTCCCTGGTCGATGAAGGACTCGTGATCGCCTCCGCGACCTGGCCGATCTTCGCGAAGCTTGGGGATCATCGCCATGTCGGGGACATAAGCCGCGCCCCATGTTCCGACGTAGCGCATCAGTCCTCGCGAAGGTGACGTGTCGTCCGGCGTTCCGTCGCCTGAGGCGATCTCTCGAGGTGTGCCTGGGGAGTAGATGCGAAACTGTTGGAGGCTCGCCGCGCCGTTGGACGTCGAATCACCTCCGACGATGTCGCAATTGATCATCGCCTCCACTTTCGCGCCCGCAAACACGGTCCCGATGTTCTTCGCGAGAGATGCCGAACCGACCAGGCCTTGCTCCTCTCCACCGAACGCGACGAACACAAGCGATGCATCGAACGAACTCCCCGCCATGGCTCTCGCCACTTCGAGCACCACAGACGTCTGCGAGCCCGAGTCGTTGGCACCTGGTGCGGGAGAGGTCCCGTCAGCGACATTGACCGTGCGCGAGTCGTAGTGACCGCCGATCACGATGAGACGCTCCGGATGCGTTGTGCTCGGCAAGTACCCCACCACGTTGTGTCGCGGGAGCGCCGTGGCTCCGCAGCCCGTCTGGTCGTACGGATTGAGTTGAACCTGCAGACCCCCAATGGCGCTCATCTGAGCCTGGATCCAGTCACGCGCGGCCCCGATGCCTTGCGTCGTGTTGCTCGCGTCCGAGCACGAGTTACGGGTGCCGAAGCCAGCGAGCGTCTTGATCGTGGTCGTGATGCGATCGGCGTCGGCGTGATTCGACATCGTCGAGATCTCTGGATCGAGCGTGAGCGTCGCGGGTGCAGCGTCTCCGCCAGAGTCGATCAGTGCGGCATCGCTTGCTGGCGGCCGCGAGGAAGAATCGCCTTTGCACGCGAGCGCACCGCTGATGACGAACAAGGCTGAATAGAGGCGCATGGTGACCCTCCCTCGGTGCCGGCGAACGTACCACGCTCGGAGATCCCGCGGGCGCCAACGCGAGCCCATGGGCGTGCATGTTCCGGTCGCACACAACCAGAGCGCCCTGATCGTACACCGTCCAGCGGAATGATCGGCCCGTCCGCCAGAGACGACCTTCCCATCTCTCAGAGACGACCACCCGTCCGCGAAGATGATCACCTCGTCTCACACAGACGATCGACTCGTCCAGCAGAGACGAGCGCCCGTCCAGCAGGATGATCGACCCGTCTGCCAGAGACGACCTTCCCATCTCCAGAGACGGCCACCCGTCCGCCAAGCTGATCACCCCGTCTCACACAGACCATCGACCCGTCGAGCGGAGACGAATGCCCGTCTCACGCGATGATCGCGATCTTCTTCACGCCAACACCGCAATCTCGTCCAGACAGCGCGAGCAGCGCACACCCACTCGGTGTGCGGAGCCTCGAAATTGGCGGCTCAGCGGTGGCTCTCTTTTTTTGGAAAAGTACGCAACGAGCTCCGCACGCGGGGTCTTAGCGTCTCAACACCGCTCCCTCCACGCGAAGCCACCCACCAAAACCCAAATGTCCACTTCCTAGACCCAAGTGTCCTCCGCGGGCCCACTCCCGAGTCCCAGGCCTCTGACTCCCCCCCGTGCCAAGCGCCGCTTCGGCGCGTCGGCCGTGGGGGGGACGCCCGACCGGACCGCTCGCCGCAAGCGCAGAGAGGCTGCGACCCGCGTGACTCGACGGATCTCCCAATGTCGCAGCCTCTCTGCGCGAGGACGTGCGGTTCGCTCGGCCGGGAGGGGCCCCCCTTCTCTTCTAGATTAGGAGACCCCACAGAAACCGGTAAGCTTCCTCACCATGGCCCGCCGAGGATCTGCACCGACAGTTTCTCCGCCACCGTCAGCGCCGCACTCGCTGCCGTTGCCTCCGCCATCGAGCGCAGACCGACTGCCTCTCCTTCCGCAAGAAACCGTCCCGCTCGCCGCAGCGGCACTACTCGTCGATCGACTGGTGTTGGCAGACGAGAGCGCGTTCGTCGTCACGTGGCTCGAAGCGCAACGCGCTCAAAGAGGCAAGTTGGAGCCTCCGCTCGCTGTCAGACTCTTGCGGGCGTACCGCGACACGGGTCGCCTCGATCGCGCGCGTGAGCTAGCCAATGCGCTGCCACCCAACGCGCCCGCTGGTTGGGGAGCGATCGATCAAGCGCGTTTGGCGATCGAGCGAGCCGCGATCGCCGCGATGGATGGACGTCTCGCGCAGGCAGAAGCCGACTTGAAGATCGCAGCGCGAGCGTTGGCTTCAGCGCCGAGTGGAGCCGGCCAGAGAGAGCAGCTCGATCGCAGTGTCGTTTTGGCGCAGCTCGAACTCAAGCACAACCGCGTCGAGGCCGCGCAAGCTGCGCTCAAGTTGGCCGAGCACGTGGCCGAGCGACTCGAAGATGGCGCGTGGCGTGTGCCAGTGGAGATGACGCTTGGTCAACTCGCGATGCGTCTCGGCGAGCCGGAGAGCGCGGCGCGGCATTATGCGAGCGCTCTCGGCCGTTCACCCGCGCACGGAAATGCAGCCATGACTGCGCACGGAAACGCAGCTCTCGCGCTCGGCGCGATCGGCCGCTCCAACGAAGCGCGTGGGCATGCGCAACAAGCGATCCGCATCGCCGCACTCGCGCGAGCGGGCTGGCGACATGCTGATGCTTACGACGTGCTCGCGATCGTCGAGATCGCGACGGACCGTCCAGCCGAAGCGCTCGCGGCGATCGAAGACGCCATCGCAGTACTCGGCGACACTGAGCAACCCACACTGCGTTACCAATTGGCCGAACACAAAGCGCTCGCGCTCGCCATGCTCGGACGCGCGCCTGCGGCCAAACAAGCGCTGGCGCGAGCGGAGAAGTTGCGCGGCGAACTCGGAGCGGTCGACGCCATCGACGATCAAGACTTGGTCGCGACGCGCGCGCGCACCTTCGAGGCAGCGGGTCAGCTCGAAGCTGCCATCGCAGCAGGATCACCGCATCTGCTGCGATTACCAGATGCGTTCGTGACGGGCAGTCTCAATCTCGTCGTCGGTCGCGCTGCGCTCAAGCATGGTGATCGCAAGCTCGCGCGCGCGTGCGTCGAACGGGCAGCGTTGAGTGGCAGCGCTCACGGATGGGTGTTTGCGGAGCGAGCTGCAAGCGCGGCGCTGTATCGAGAGGCGCTCTCGTCGGGTGACAGTCGCGTGGTCAGTTACGCAGAGACGCTCCTCGCGAGCATCGACGAACTGGCGCAAGATTCACCCAAACGCGCCGGCGGAGATCTCGTGCACGTGACGACGCGCGATGGAGTCACACGCGTGCCTCACGCAGAGGTGCACGCGGCGAGCTCGGGTTGCGATTTGCTCGTCGATACGTTGTCTCACGAGCTGCATGTTGGGGGCGTGTCGACCTCTCTCGAACGACGTCGCGCACTCGAACCGTTGCTCGCTCAATTCTTGCGACGCGCCAAAGAAGGCCTCTCTGCGCAAGAGATCTTGCAAGCGGCTGGCGGTCCAGGTCCCGACTCTGCAGACGCAGAACATCGCGTTCGCGTGCTCGTCTCGCGCGTGCGCGATCTGCTCGGGGGAGCCCACTCGATCGAACGTGTGCGTGAAGCCGGAGAGCGCGGAAAGACTCGCTACCGCATCGCCAGCAAGATTTCGTTTGCTCTCGTCGAACCCCGTCAGCGATGAGTCAAAATCGCTGAAAGAAGGCCCAAACCGTGGGGGCTTCTTGGCTCCACGTGGCGTGATCGAGGCCATCGATGAAGCACGCGATCACAGGATGATCAGCAGGCAATCCACGCGCAGCTTGGCAAGGCGAGGGCATGGTCGGGTCCGACGCGAAGTCGTATCCCGCGCGGGGCGACGCGTGGTTCCAATACGCCCAGTGGAAGTACGACTGCCAGCCGCCGTCGGGTTTCAGCTTGTCGTTCGGCACCGTGTTGTCGGCGTTCCCGTGAATGATGAGCGCGGGTACGGGCGGTGTGGGGCACGCGAGCTGACCGTCTGCGTTGTACGCAGTGTTCGGCCAATAGGGACCACCGCCTGATTGAGGCGCGATCGCCGCGAGTTTGTCGCCACGAAAACACGCGAGGTGGTTGGTGAAGAAACCTCCACGTGAAAATCCAGTCGAGAAGACTCGCTTGTTGTCGACGCACCACTTGGTGCTCGCTTCGGTGACGATCGCATCGAACAACGCGATGTCGCGATTGTTGGGCGGACCTGACTCCAGATCCCAAGAGCCGTACGGCGCCGAGAGGCCGTCTGGGTAGACGAAGATCGCTTTGTCTTTTGCTTCTGCTTCGAGTTTGAGTTGGCTTCGAAGTCCGCTCCCCGTGCCACCGTCGCCGTGCCAGGCAAATACGATCGACAGAGCGTGCGAGGTGTCTGCGTTTGCAGGGATGGTGATGACGTACGTGCGAGCTTGCCCAGCCGCCTGGATTTTTTGGCCAGTGAGCGTCCCTGTTGGACCCATCGTGATGCCGGTGCACGCGTTCGTCGAAGTGTCTTTCGTGCCCGAATCTTGCGTGATCGGAGCATCGCTCGTCTGATCGGTACTCGCGTCTTGAGCTGGGACGATCGCATCTGTGCTTCCGCAAGCGATCGCCAGCATCCCCACAAAGCCAAGCATGCGCATCCCAGCAATGTGCCATCAAGCCGTGTCGCGTGCGAGGGCTTCGCGCGTGACGAGACTGCGAGTAGACGACAATTGAAGAACACCACACGCAACCGCGGCAACGCCGAGTCCTGCGATCACGTGAGTTTGTGTGAAGGCATCGTCTTCGATCACCGCACCGCCTCGTAGGACTGGTGCAAGCGGAACGGCATAGAACGCAGCGTGCGTGAGCCATGAGGCGATCGATGAGCCGGTGCGCGTACGAACGAACGCGAGCGAGAGACCGAGCGCGACGAGCGAACTCATCGCGCGTGCGTCGAAGCGGGAGAGAACGAAGTACGCGGTGACCGCCGCAGCAGCCAAACCCGCCGCGTGCGCACGCCTGAGCGCTCCGTACAAGAATCCGCGAAAGAACACCTCTTCGGCGAGCGGCATCGCCACACACAACGAGACCACGAGCACGACGCGCGAGGCGATGGTGGGTGTCGCAGTGAGCGCATTGACGATCTCGACGTCGTGAGCGTCCTGAGGAAACCTCGCTGCGAACGCAGCGTCGACACGTGCGAGCGCTGGATAGATGCCGGCACCAAGCGCGATCGCAGCGACTGCAGACGCGATCGGCACGCGGCGAAAACCGATCGCCTCGAGGAGATCCGTCTCGGGTTCGTGAATGCGGAGCGCGACGAACAGCAACGCGAAGTGAGCGAGCGCATGACAAAGCGTGAGCGTCACGAGATCGCCTTGCGCGCCTGGACGAAGAGCTTCTGTCGCCGTCAGCGAGATGCCCAACACGACGACCAAGACAACCGTGTACCCGGCAGCGAGCACGAAAGAGAGAGGTCGACGCTCCATCAGCTACGCGCGCAAATGCGGTAAAACGCCGCGCTTTAGCACGGTATCGCGGGTGAGCTTGTCGTCCGTGTCCGGAAAATCGATCGTGTAGTGCAGGCCGCGACTCTCGCGTCTGAAGGACGCGCTGTCGATGATCAGCTGGGCGACGCAAGCGATGTTGCGCAGCTCGAGCAGGTCGCGCGTGACGAAGTACGTCCAGTAATATTCTTGAATCTCGTCCTGCAACAATGTCGCGCGTCGCGCCGCGCGCTTGAGGCGCTTGT
>JAYVXK010000384.1:0-6666 GCA_043785265.1 Myxococcales bacterium
AGCCTGACGACGGGAGGGGGAACAACCGATCATGGTCGGGCGCTCTTCGATCACTGTCGCGCTTCATGACAGTCGCTCCGGTTGGGCCTCCTCTGGGACAATCGGCGAGCAGCTCGAGCGTGACCTCGATCCAACCGGTCGCACCGAAAACAGAGCCAAAACCAGGGAGCAAACCATTTTATTTGTCACCGTGGTTCTGGGGCGCGATTGGTGCTGCGGCCTTTGGCGGACTGGCTGTCTTCTTGGTGACACGTGACACGAGCGATGGGCAGATCCATCTTCAGATGCAAGTCCCCAAATGAACGTGTCACCGATGACCCAGTCCTCGCTCCTTCGCTGCGGAAGAAGCGCGCCATGAAGTGGTCGCGGCTCGCCCTTTGGTTGTCGCTCGTTCTCTCTCTGTTCGTGCTCGCGCCAGTCGCGTTCGCGGACCAGGAAGCCACCGCGGATTCACCGCGCGACGTGCCCATGGCCATCATGGGGCTCGAGGTGCCACCTCTGCCCAAAGACTTCACCGAGAAGCACGTCGGTGATTGGCTGACCATCGCGTATCCGATTGGAATGGACGAGCGCGTCTCGGAGATGAGCGACGGCGCAGAGGCGTTCAAGCTCGAACTCGAAGACCGTTTCGCGCAGCCCATTCTCGCGCATGTCGATCTGCGCTTTGGGCGTACGGCAGAGGAGATGCGCGAGCTGGCTCCACAACTCAGTCCGCCGCCAGATTATGCGGTGGGCGTGGCTTATACGTCGCTCAACCTCGTGCTGATTTCGAACATCGAACCCAAAACCAAAGAAGGCACCAACCTCGAGGAGACGTTTCGACACGAGCTGGTGCACGTCGCGCTGAACGACGCGGTCCGCGGTCGTCACGTGCCTCTCTGGTTCAACGAAGGCATCGCGATGGTGTTCTCTGGCGAGAACTCCATGGGCCGCACGAAGCAACTCTGGGATGCGACTCTCTCGGGGACGATTCTTCCGCTCGAGGAGCTCGACCGAAACTTTCAAAGCGACAAGGTCGGGATTGCCTATGCAGAGAGCGCCGACTTCGTGCGCTTCTTGATGCGGGACGAAGATCGCGGTCGCTTCGCCGCCCTGATGCAGCGCACGCGCGACGGACAAGCCTTCGATGGCGCGCTTGGCGACGCCTACGGATCGGACACGCGCAAACTCGAATATCAATGGCGCGAAGAGCTCTCTCATCGCTTCAGCATTTGGCCCGCTATCACGGGAGGCTCTCTGTTGTGGGTGATCGCGGCTGGTGTGCTGATGGCGGCATGGGTGAAGCGCCGACGCACGGCAAAGCAGACTCTCAAGCGCTGGGAAGCCGAAGAGGCAGCGGCGGAGGCGCGCGCACGTTCGCTACGCATCGCGCGTGTGGTGGATGAACCCGAGACCGCGGTGTTGGTGCGTGTCGTAGAAATTCCGCACATCGAAGTCGACGGCGACTGGCACACCCTACACTGACCGTCCCCTATTTCGGGGTGACGGTCGGGCAACCCTCGACGACGCGAACCTCCAGCACCTCGCCCGCGAGCACGCGTGCGCATGCTGCACCAACGAGACTGACAGTAGCATTGTCGAGCGTCCACCCATCGACAGGATCTCTTGGGACGACTGCGCCGTCCGCGTAGACGTTCACGAGCGACGGGTCTTGCGGCGCGCTCTGGAGCGGCAACGTGCATGTTGCCGTGATTTTCGCGGCGACTTGCGCGAGCGCGGTGGTGAACGCGTTTGGGTCGGTGCCGTCGACACGATAGTACTTCGGTGAAGTGGGTCGTGCAGTGCCGCCGCTCGTCGCGAGCTCATCGAGCAAGCCTGCGTACGGACCGCTGCCGGGCACGCCAATCACATAAACAGGGATGCCCGCTTGTGCGAGGCCCGCAACGGCTGTGACCGTGGGCGGGCCGTCGAGGCAATTCTGCGGGCCGTACTGGTTTTGGGTGCAACAGTTGACGCCATTTGGTTTGCACGCGGCGCTGACACTCTCGATGTTCGGAATGCAGTTGGCCGTGTCGCACATGGCCGCCGCATTGCAGTTGGGGCCTCCATCGGTCGCGAGGATGACGAACGTCTTGCCAGGAAGTTTTGCGAGCACAGGCCGCAGAGCAAGTAGCGTGGCCGCGGTTGGAGTGCCGCCCGCTGCCGGCGCGGAAGTGGCTGAAAGCAAGGCCATCGCGGTCTGGCTCGTTTGTCCTGGAGGAACAGAGTCTCCTCTGCGAATCGGTAAAACCTCGATGCCTGCGCCGCAACTCGAGCCGTCGCGAGGAAAGATCGTGGCGCCGACCGCGATGCGGGCGCCGAGCTTCGACACGATGTTCCCGACTACACCGCGAATCGTGTTCCACTTGTTGCCATCGTTCATGCTGCCAGAGCGGTCGAGCACGAAGTACACATTGGGAGGGTCTCCGAGGAGAGGCACCTCTGTGCAACTGCATACGCCTTGCGCAGGACCATATGCGCACGTCGGTGGTCCACCCGTGTCGAGACGGAAATCACCCGCGTCGCGATTGGGGTCGAACGTGGGATCGCCGAGCAATGGTGGGTGCTCGCTGCTGCATGCGCCGACGACGCCCAGGCATGCCGCACCGATCAAGACCCACTTCGTCACAGTTGCAAATCGTAGCAGCGCCGCGGCACTCTCGCTGCTCAAAGCGAGAAAGGGGAACGTTTGACTACTCTCGGGCGTGACACCGGAGTGATGTTCTCGCGCGTGCGCACTTGGATCCTGACGATCACGATCGTGATCGCGTTGGGAGCGATCCCAGGAAGCGTCGGGCGCGCGGGCCTCTTCTTTGGAAACGCGCCGCCAGTCCCAGCCGACGTGGTCGATCGCGACTCGACGTTGATCGTGAACGCAAAAGACGAAGCCAATCATCCGCTGGGCGATGCCGTGGTCGTCGTGCTCGCGATCGTCGAGGGTGTCGCGTACGAAGCCGGACGGGCAACCACAGACGCTAACGGCGTCGTGCGTCTCGAAAAATTGCCTCGCGGCGATGCGTGGGTGTTGGCGAATGCGAGCGGGCGCGCGCGGGCGTCGTCGCATTTGTTGCTCGTGGGTGAGCGGGCGATCGACCTCGTTCTATTGCCCGAACAGTCGTTCGACGTGACCGTCCGCGACGCGGAGGGCAAACCGATTGCCGATGCGACGATCGAAGCGCGCGGCGCAGAGCCTCTCCCGGTCGGCGCCACGACAGACCCGCAGGGACGCGCGCACGTCGGTCGACTCGGCGCGGGGCCGTGGAGCGTCACCATTCGCAAAGACGGCTACGACAGCGCAACCGAACGCGCGAAAGACCACGCCGATCTCGCGATCACTCTGCGTCGCCTTGGTTCCATCCTAGTGCATGTCTTCGACCCAGACGGCAATCCCGCGCGAGACGCGCGCGTGCAAATCGCTGGATCGTCTCTGTGGCCCGCGCGCGAAGGCAAGACTGGCGAGCACGGCATGGTGAAGCTCGCGGGCCTTTATTCTGGCTCTTATGCGGTGCGATCTACGTGGAAGATGCACGCATCGAACATCGAGATCTCGATCGCGCTGGGTCCGGGAGAAGAAAAAGAGGTCGAGCTCCGGCTCTTGCCAGGTCGCATGGTGACGGTGCTCGTGGTCGACAGTGACGAGCAAGACGCACAAGCCGTCGTCGGCGCGCGCATCGTTCTCGCAGAAGGTGGACTGTCGCCGTTTCCGCTCGAGGCGCTCTCAGACAGGAGCGGCCACGCCACACTCGGTCCGATCGCACCAGGCACTGCCTTTGTCTCCGCTCGTGCAGACGCGTATGTGGCTCGCGCGATCCTGGTGCCCGAGCCTCTCACTGGCGAAGTGAAAGTGGTTCTCGCGAAAGCAGGATCTCTTGGAGGTCGCGTGGTGGATGCGCGCGGATTCCCAATCGCAGGCGCGACGCTCGAAGTCGTCGGGACGGACTACTCTGGCGGACCGATCTCAGATGACCCTAAAAAAAGCCGCTTTCGAGATGCGCAGTTCGACGCCGTGTTGCCGGGTCCGTCAGCGCTCATCGCTTCGGGCGAGCTCGGCGTGTTGCCTGGTCCCGTGCCGCCGATCCCTCGGGCGAGTGAGCGTGTGCTGGGCTTCACCCCGCCAGGCGCGCCTTCGCTCGATCCTCCATGGGTCACCAAGAACGATGGCTCGTTCGATCTTTCGCCCGTCACACCGGGGCGTGTGCGTGTGCTCGTTCATCATCCCGAGTTCGTCGAAGCCCTGAGCGATGTCGTGAGTCTCTCTCCTGGTGGGCGCGTGGGGGACATCACGATCACCTTGCGAAAAGGCGGCGACCTCGAAGGACGCGTGATCGACACTTCGGGCCGACCGGTGGCAGGGGCGCGACTCGAAGTCGTCGCCACGCGTGGATCGTTTGCGCGCACCACACGCACGGCGACGGACGGCACGTTCGCGTTTTCGTCCGTTCCAGACGCGTGCAGCGTCGACGTGTACCGAGACGAAGACGCATTGCATCCGTCGACGCGCGTGACGACACTCGTGCCTGAAGACGGAAAACGCCAACTCACTGTGACCCTACCGGAAGCACGCGAGTCGGCGAGCGTGAGCGTGCACGACGGTCGTGGCGATCCGATCGCCGCCGCACAACTCACGCTGTTGTCGCTCGATCCGTCGGTGCCGCTGCGAGAGACTTCGTTCGCAGACGAAAAGGGAGAGGCCGTTGTCGCTGGCGCGCTGGGGTTGCCCGTGCGCATCGAGGTGCACGCGCCTGGTCGCGCGCCCAAGATCGTGATCCGTGACTCCCTGCCAGCTCACGTGGACGTGACGCTCGACGCCGGCATCATCGCGACAGGCGAGGTGCGTCCAGCCCGCGGAAATGAGCCTCTCTCCGCGTCACTTGTATTCTACACAGATATTGGGTCGACCCCCATCACGGCAAACCCAGATGGTTCATTCGAGGTCAGAGACCTTGCTGCAGGACCTGCGCGCGTCGCCGTTCACGCGCCGGGATATGCCACGCTCGAGAAGTCATTGGTGCTGACCGCGACGTCATCAGGTCGACCGCTCGACCTGGGTCGCTTCGAGTTGCAGGCAGAAGCGAGTGTCGACGGAACGGTGATGACCGATCGGGGCGATCCGGTCGCGGGGGCGCGCGTCGCCAAAGATCGCGCACCTGTCTTTTTGGCTGCTGGCGTTGCGGTGGGTGTTGCAGTGACCGACAGCAAAGGGCGCTTTCACTTGGGCGAACTCGCAGAAGGCAACGTGTGGATCGAAGCGTACGCCCCGGATGTCGGCACCGGCCGCGCGACCGTTCGAGTGGTGGCCGGGCGCACCGCGAGTGATGTGCGCATCGTGCTCGTCGCGAGTGGAAAGAGCGGCAAAGAACCTGCGTCGACTGGCAGTGTCGCCATCACTCTCGGGGAGACAAACAGCGATCCGCGTCAGGTGGTGGTGGTCGGTGTGGCCGCCAACAGCGAAGCGGAGCGAGCTGGAATTCAGCCTGATGACGTGATCGACGCCATCGACGGCGTGAGTGTGTCGACCATCGAAGACGCGCGCGCCAAACTCAGCGGGGCGGTCGAACAGGACGTGGTCATCAAGGTAGTGCGACAGGGCAAGTCAGAGACGCTGCGTGTTGGGCGAGAGGCCGTGCGGCGCTAGCGACTCACGCGTATTTGGTGACGAGCGCTTCGCACACGGCTTGCGGCGCGTAGCGACTCACGTCGCCTTTGTGACTTGCGATCTCGCGCACGAGCGACGCGCTCACGAATCCATGCTTGGTGCGCGTGGGCAAAAAAATGGTGTCGACGTCCGGAAAGAGGTCCGCGTTAGCGTGTGCGATCTGCAACTCGTACTCGAAGTCGGTGGCCGCACGTAGCCCGCGAACGATCACGCGCGCGCCTATTTTTCTGCAGTATTCGATGAGCAAAGAGTCGAACGACGCGACGCGAACATTGGGGTAGTCCTTCGCCACGGAGTTCACGAGTTCGATGCGTTCTTCGATCGAAAACAGCGGCTTGCGCGTGGGATGAATTCCGATCGCGACCACCACATCGCTGAACAACTTGCTCGCGCGATCGATCAGGTCCACGTGACCGAGCGTCACCGGATCAAAACTACCGGCATAGACGGCGAGGCGCGCGACTGCGTTCATTGAGCGCTCATTTCTTGGGTACGTTTGGCGTCGGCTTGTTGCTCTTCACGGTATCCTTCGGCGCGTCTTTCGGCGCGTCTTTTGTGGGAGGATCCGGATCGCTCGACATCGGCGGCGGAGGCAAACCACCCGCGCCTGGCGGCAGAGTCGAGAAGAGCGTCGGGTCGGGTTCGAACCACGCGAACCGACCATCATCCGCGAACGTCACGCGAAAGAGTTCGAGCATCGCGGCCCCGAGCACGCCACCGAGATCGAGATCGAGCGAAGGGACGCGATCGCCCACCGCCGACAGAGAGAATGCGGGCACGCCTGGCATGTCCACACCTGCGATGCGAAACGCCGGCAGCGCCCCAGCACGTGTGTTCGGCAAGTTCGGCGCAGGCGAAAGCGTCTTGATGTCGACGCCGGCTTTTTTCCACATCGAGTCGTCGAGCGCCAGTGAGAAAGCTTGCGCTGAATCGACGTAAAACAGCCCAGTTCCATCTTCGCGCGGGCTAACAGCGACGCGCATCAGCAAGCTGTCGCCTTGCGAATAAAAAAGAGGAACGCGACTCGCGCT
>JAYVXK010000385.1:0-6656 GCA_043785265.1 Myxococcales bacterium
ACGTCGCGTTCTGCGACACTCGACCACGCGTTGCGGAGCGTCTTGCGCCGCTGCTCGAACGCGCCTTTCACGAGAGCGCGAAATGGGCCTGTTTCTTCGATGCGCGACGCACGAGCAGTGAGCACGACGACAGCGCTGTCGACATTGGGAGGCGGATAAAAACTGCCGCGCGACACATTCAATGCGCGCGACACATCGAACGCCGCGCGAACGAACACGGTGAGTCCGCCGTAGTCTTTGGTGTTGGGCTTTGCCGAAAGACGATCCGCCACTTCGCGTTGCACCATGAACACGACGCGGTCGAACACGTCGGACACGTGACACGCTTGTTCGATCAAACGCCCAGTGAGTTGGTACGGCAGGTTGCCCGCAAGCACTCGCGGCCGGTCTCGAGTGGACAGCGTCTCGCGCAAATCGAGGCGCGCGGCGTCTGCTTCGAGCACGGTGAGTTTCTTCGCACCGATCGCGTCTGCGAAGGTTTTTCCGAGCAACGGGATCAGATCCCGATCGCGTTCGACTGCGATCACATGCGCCGCACGCTCGATGAGCAGGTTCGTCAGCGCACCGGTACCTGCGCCGATCTCCAGCACGGTTGCGCGCTGCAACTCCGCGTCTGGAATGCACGTACGGGCAATCGCCAGCGTGATGCGTTCGTCGGTTAGGAAGTTCTGTCCAAAGCTCTTCTTCGGTTTGAGGCCGATCTCCTCGAGCATCAGTCGTGGTGCCTTGGTCACACGCTCTCCTTTTGGGCGGCAATCGCGCCGTCCATGTCGTTCAGATCACGCCGCGTATCGCCGAGCAGTGCGGGAGGTTCCGAGGGCGGAATCTCCACGTTCAGCTCGGCTTCAGTCAAGACTGGGGATGGCTTGCTCTCGCCTTTGATGCCTTGGACCTTCACGCCCATCCTCCGGAGCACGGCCTCACCGCGCACACGCGCCACTTTGGATCGCGCATTGATCGCAGATTCGACGGCTTCGCGAACACTGGCGACATCGTCGCTCTCTTCGGTCTCGATCGCCTTCGTGGCTGTGCTCAAAATCCATCGAACCTCTGTGCGTTGCGTCCTCATACGACGCACGGCCGCGGCGAGTGTCGCGCTCATCATCGGCGCGGGCGCCCATACGAAGGTGAGAGTCGGCTTGTGTTTTTCTTTGGCGAGTTTGTCGAGCACGGCGGCGAGCGCAGACGCAGTCTTGAGGGCCTCGCCTTCTGCTCGCGGTGCGCTCTCGATGCCGAACGCGGCCAGGTAGTGACGTAGCGCTCGCTCGCGAGGTGTTTTGCCTTCAGGCAAGCGCGGCGCAAATGGCGCGCGGTTTCGGAGGAGGTCTGCGCGTGCAGCCAGTGCGTCGAGATTGCCGCGAGCGACGTCTGCAAGACCTTGTGGATCGAGTGGACGCGCATGCTCGGCGACTCGCGCGGCGACGTCTGCTTCGTCGAGGTCGGAGCGATCGGAGTCGACCATGCTCGCGGCGCTTGCGAGCGCGGCGGCTATTTTCCCGGCCTGCGAGGGGCCACTCGACGGTGCTAGCCATGTGCGCAATCGCGAGGCCGTGATCGCCAGCCCCACGCGATCTCCACGCGACAAGTATCGTGCAGCCACGGCCGCCACTTGATCAACGACCGTATCGAGAGGCGCCTCGCCCTCGGCTCCTGCCCAGAGCTCGACCGACGCATCGACCACCAGCCAGACCACGTCGCGATGCTCATGCTCCATCTCGCGGACGACCAGCTTGCCGCGTCGCGCGCTCGCCCTCCACGCAATTCGCTTGAAGGCATCACCCGGCACGTGATCGCGCAACTCTCGAAGCTCGTCGCCTTCACCTGGGATGTTGAGCGGTCTACCTCGTTCGGCACCACGGCGCGCGCGTCCGCCCTTTGGCGAGTCGAGCATGGCCTTGAGCGCGCGAGGCAACACCTCTACGCCGAATGGATTGGCGAACATCAGAGGCACTTCGTAGAGGCCTTCACCACCGACTGGCGTGCCGCGTACTTCGAGCGCCACTCCGTGCAGTCCCCATCGACCCACGCGCTTGGCACGAATGGACACCTTGACGTAGACGCGGCTCTCCGCAGGCAGATCCACGATCTCCGGAGAAATATGGGTCGCGAGCATGCTCGACGAAACCGCCCGAACCGAGACCCCGCGCATGTCGTCGGTGCTCCGATTGCGCAACTCCGCCTCGATCTCCACCGTGGCGCCACGCGACGCGCGAATCACACGCTTGGGCGTGCTCCAGACCATCTCGAATCCGCTGGCGCGCAACCGCGTGACCGAGGCGAGTGCCAACGCCCGACCTAATGCCACTGCCGCGATCATCGCGGCACCGAACGCGCACACTGGAGCGAGCCTGGCAGCGATGCCAAGCGCGAGCAGGGCAGCGCCGCAAAGTGCAACGTGAAACGTGGGCCGAGTGGGATGAAGCCTCAACGCCAGAAGCCTAACACGCAGACCTGTTTTGCCCGGGTCGCCGTTCGATCAGACACGGCACCTACGGACCACCCGCGTAAGGCGAGCCCAACTCAGTCAACGCGCTGATCGCGTCGCGGCGATCGGGTGAACTGGTCGGTGCGACTTCCAAGAAGCGTTGGAAGCGCGCGATCGCTTCTTTGCGTTGGCCCGTGCGCCGAAAAGCCTCGGCAGCTTGAAACTGTGCATCGGCATACCAACCGGGGTGCACGTCCATCTTGTCGGCCGCGGTGACCGCGAACGACAGGTGCTTCGCAGCCTCGCTCGCAGACCCACGATCCAGCAACAACTTGCCGTATCGGTAACGCCACGCTGGTTTGTTGTCGTCGCCCGCGACAGCCTTCTGCCACTCGGCCATCGCCGCCCCGGTGTCGTTCTTGTCTTCGAGACACTCGGCGACCGTCGCGTGTGCGTCGATGCGCGTTGGCTTCAGCTCGAGTGCACGTCTGAGATCGCGGAGAGCGTCTTCCACGCGACCTTGTTTTCGTGCGAGCACCCCGCGCTGCCAATAGATATCGCCGTTGAGCTTGTCGAGGTTGAAGGCCTTCTCGATTTCGTCCGACGCAACCCCAAGCGCCTCGCGACTGTTCGAGTCGTTCGCCGCCCACGCAACATACAGGTGGTACTCGGCGCGATTCGGATCGAGTTCGGTTGCACGTTTGAGGTAGCGAATCGCCTCGCTGGAGTTCGAACCACCCTTCGCGAAGAGCGCGCGACCGAGATAGTGATTCGCCTCGGCGCTGTTTGCTCGCTTGTCGAGCACCTTGCGCAACATCGGCAACGCGTCGTCGGGCCGATCGATCGCGACATAAGCGGCGCCGACACGCAGCATCAGATCAGGATCGTCCGGCGCTTTCGCGAGAGCGTTCTTGAACTGCTCGAGCGCTTTCTCGGTGTCCCCGCTCTCCTCGTAGAGCAACCCGCGCTCGAGCGACAACCCTGGATAGTCTTTGTCTACCGCGAGCACTTGATCGAACTGGGCCGCGGCGTCGTCCATTTTTCGCATGCGCCGATAGGTGACACCAAGCTTGTAGCGGGTCGCGAGATCAGCCGGGTCGAGCTCCGTGGCGCGTTTGTAGCGAACGACTGCATCATCATACTGGCCTTGGCTCGCCAAGAACTCACCGAGCGCGCGCTCCAGTACCGGAGTATCTGGCAGCTTCGTGCCGGCGTCTGCGATCACACTCTTTGCGTCGTCGCCCCTGTCCGCAGAAACCAGCAGGGTCGCGAGCGCAACAAAGGGCAGCACCGCATCGGGATCTTTGGGCAACGCGAGATCGATCGCTTCGCGAAATGCCTTCTCCGACTCGGGACGATCGCCGAGCGCACGCTCTGCTTCTGCGAGCGCATAGGCGAGCAGCATGGATTTTGGAAATTGTCCGCGCGCCTTGACGAGCTGATCTTTGGCTTCTTTGAGCCGCTCGAGATGCACCTTGGTCAGTGCGTCCCACGCGATCGCGCGAATGTCGCTCGGATCGTTTTGCAGGGCGGTGTCGAATCGCGAGAGCGCCTCGGTGGTGCGTCCCTCCGACGAGAGCAACATGCCTTGACCCACCAGCGCATCGACGTGCGTGGGGATGAGTTTCAACGCGGACTCGAACGACGCGCGCGCATCGCCTGCGCGACTGCGTTTCATGTCGATGTAGCCCTTTTGAGCCAGCGCATCTGCCGCCTCGCGAGGAGCCGCAAGCGACATGGCTGCACCAGAATTGACCACCGTGTAATCGGCGAGCGCGCCAGTCTCGTCGCCGTCGATGTACTTCTTTTGCGCGCGCAAAATCAGAGCACCCGGATGATTCGGTGTGGCCGCGAGAGTCGCAGTGAGCTCTTTGCCGAGCGCGTCGTCGTCGTCTGCGAGTTTGGCTGCGCGAGCCAGACCATAATGTGCGCGAGCAGAAGCCTTCGTCTTGAGCGCTTGCGAAAAGGCCGCCTTCGCTGCGGGAGCGTCTCGCGCGTGAAGTTCGATCTCGCCACGCAAGAGCGCAATCTCTTCTTGGATCGGATCGCCTGCGTCTCGCCGCGAAGCTGCGTCCAAACCTTTTCGCGCCTGATCGAGGTTGTCTTTGGCCGCATCCTGCGCCGCGAGCGCCAGCGAATAATACTTGGTCTCTGGATAAGCAGCGATCTCTGCGAGTGCTTGTTTCGCGCGCGCGTTTCGATCGGCATCTGCGCCAAACCGCGTCTCGTAAGAGAACTCCACGAACGCGGCATAGGCAGTGAGAGGCCTTGCGCGTGGCGTGCGTGCATGCGCACTGAGCGCATCGTCTGCCGCGCCGCGCGCCTGCGGAAAGGTGTCCTCGTCCATGCGCGAGCGAGCGCTCGTTCCTGTTTGAGTCAACGTGACGGTGTAGTCTTTCGCGTGCAGCTTGTCGGCGATGACATTGCGACCAAACGCACCTTGCGGCGTGAGTTCGAGCGCGCCTCCACCGAGAATCGCGAGCGCGAAGACGACAAGCACGAGACGCCGCGCGCGAGATGGTTTGCCGCTGCCCTCCGGCCTCGGACGCGCCGCTGGTTGCGTGCCCGCAGTAGGCAGCGCCACTTCGCCCGGCGAGTTCGACGCGCGTCCAGTCTCTTGAGGCAACGCGAGCTCGCGCGCGCTCTGCGGCGGCGGAGGGATAGCAGCTTCCGTTGCATTCGTTGCGTCTGGCCCCCCGAGATCGACTTCGCCAAACGCCATTCCCCCAGCGCGTTTTTCCGCTGAGGGAAGCGGAGGTGCTTCAGCCATGGGAGGAGGTGGTGGCGGTTGTCGCATCACTGGCGGCTCTCGCATCGGAGCCTCTCGCATCGGAGCGGTGTCGTCCGGCGAAGCAGAAATCTGCTCGTCGAATGGATGACTGCTCGTCGCACCCGGCGGCAAATCGAGTTCACCGAACCCAAAGTCGGCGGCAGGCTTCTCCTTGGGGGGCACACTGTCAGCCGACTGCAAGTCGAGCTCACCAAAGTCGGACAGATTCGTTGCCTTCGATCGCGCAGGCAGCGCATTGGCGGTGCTCGGGAGCACCGAGGCTGTTTGTGGCAACACGTTCGCAGTGGTGGGCAATACGTTTGCGGTCACAGGCAATACGTTTGCGGTCGCAGGCAACGATGCCGCGATCACGGGCAACGCCGTGTCCGAGGCAAGGGGTAAGTCAGCCGAGAGAGAAGGAAGGTCGAGTTCGCCAAACGCGCCCGACCCGGGCTTTGGTTGCGTCTTGGTACTCGGGGTTGGAAGCGCCGCTGTCGCCGTCGGCAGATCCAGATCGAACGAACCTGCCTTTGGTGTCCCGAGCGATGGCAGCGAACTCGCGGCTGTTGGAAGATCTGCCTCCCACTCATTTGGCGGGGCTGCGCCCTTCGTCGTCGGCAGATCGATCTCGAATGAATCGCCAGGACGTTTTGCTTTTGCGGCGCTAGGAAGATCCAAATCAAACGAAGCTTGTCCCGCAACCGCAGGCAGATCGCCGAAGCCCTCTGGCGGGCCGCCGATGGGCCCCGACAAGTCGATCTCGAAGCTAGGCTTTTTCGCGGCCGTCGGAACAGGCGGTTTTCGAGCCGGGAAACCCTGCGCGACCGCAGGCAGGTCACTCTCTTTTGCGGGAGCTTTCTTCACGGCGGCTGGACTCTTCGCGGCCGGCAGGTCGTCGTTTCCGCCGAGGAGCGCAGGCGGCACGCCCGAAGCAGGGACGTCGTCGTGATCTCGTGGGATGAGCGGTTTGATTCCAACGATCGGATCACGTCGCGCGGGTGTCGGCAGATCTGGAACAGGTCCATCGGCGAACGGATCGTCGATGAGTGGACTGGCCACCGCAGCGGGCGGCAACTTCGGAGGCGCAGGTGGTGGAGCCGCAGGACGTGCGGGTGCGGCCGGTGCTTTTGGCGCAGGCGGAGCAGGCCGGGGCGGAACCTTTGCGCCCAGCGGCGACGGCGCGCGTGTGGCCGGAAAGTCTGCCTCCGCGCCCATACCGACCATCGTCGATTTCATCGCTGACTTTGCCGGAATCGCAGGCGCGCGCTTTTCAGAAGGGGGAGCGTCATCGGGCGGGGAGCCTGCACTTGTTGGTGTCGCGGCCGAGGGACTCTTGACGAGAAAAGTGCTGCCGCATTTTGGGCAGCGCATCTTCAAGCCTTGCGCGGGAACGCGTCGCTCGTCGACTTGGTACGGCGCTTTGCACGACTCGCACTCGACCCTCAGCATCACGAACCTTTC
>JAYVXK010000386.1:0-1966 GCA_043785265.1 Myxococcales bacterium
AAGCGTGATCCCTCCCGAGGCCATCGGCGCCAAGCGACGCGTCGATCCAGGCAATCACACGATCGTCGGGAAATCAGCCGGTGGCGAGATGCAATCGACCCAAGTGTCTGTCGCCGAGTTCGACGCCAAAGACACGACACTCGTGTTTCAAAAAGCAGCAGCCCCCGTGAGTGACGAGAGTGACGACGACAAGCGTTTCGGTGCGCACTTTCGATTCGTCAAACCGCGCGAACCCGATGTCGAGCCGAACGAGATCTGGACACTTCGCGATCGATCAGGCGCGGCACTTTGTACGCTGCCGTGCGAGCGTTGGGTGAGGCAGTCGAGCGAAGACTACGTCGAGCTCACCGCCAATCATGGTGACGTGCACAAGCGCATCGACGTCCCCAAAGCGTTTCCGTTTCCCGCAGGAACGAGCCTCGTCGTGCATCCCGTGACTGAACGCGGCACGCCTGCGCTCGCGGGGACACTCGCTGTGATCATGATCTTGCCCTATCTCGGTGGACTGTCGTTTGGCACCACGGTCGCCGCCGTCTGCGCGGGCGGTTCGTCGAACGGGAGCTTCTGCAACAGTCTCGGCGGCGTGGGCGGTGGCGTCGCGATACTAGGGACGTCTCTCGGCCTCATGATCGCGCACATCGCGTGGTCGGCGTGGACCCGCTATCCAATTTTGCAAATCGAAGAGAGCAGTGCCCCCGCAGGCAAGCCAATCGTCGTGAGCGTCGCTCCCACTGGTGTCTTGATCGAATCGAAAAACGTGCGCGCTTGGATTGGCGGCACCGGCATCAGTGGCACGTTCTGACGAGTCAGGCTTCGCGCAACTCGCGTTTGGCCCTTTTGGCAGCCTTCTTTTCGACTCTGCGCACGAGTTCATCCACCGCCGCGAACAAGCGATCGTTTCCGGCTTGCGAGTGACCCTTCGTCACGCGGGCCGCGTACTTCTCTCGCTCGCGCAAAAACAACTTGAGCAGCTGCGCATCGATCGCGTCACTGCCGAGCCCGTAGCCGAGCTTTTCCAGATAGCGAGCATTCATGATTTGCTCGAACTGATTCTTCACTGGAATGCTGAAGATCGGTTTGCCGAGATAGAGCGCCTCGCCAATCAGTGACAGACCCCCGTTGCATACGACTGCTTGCGAAGTCGCGAGATCGTGCACGAAGCCTTCTTCGCTGAAGTCTTTGATGAAGCAATTGCCCACGCGATCAGGCAGCGCGTTGCTCTTCTGATCTTTGCGTCGCATCCCGTACACGAAGAAGCGATGGTCGCGAACTTCGTTGAGCGCGTCGAGCAAGAGCTTGCTGCTCGCCGACGTCTGATAGACGAGCACGTGATCGCCAGTGCGCGCGTTCTTCTTCGCGTCGAGGATGCTCTGGCGCAAAATCGACGGCACGAGTGTCGTGGTGTCGCGGAATTTTTTTCGGATGGGCGGCTCGAAGAACGTGGTGATGATGTAGTGGTCGCAGCCCGGCAATTTGGCCCGAATGAACGCCTTGGTGAGTTGGTAGTCGACCTTCACCCCTTGCTTGACGTCGTTGTCGTGTTTGCACCGCGCGATGATTTGCTGATTGTCGATGCTCACGATTGGCAGCCCGTGACGCTTGGCAAACAAATACGCGAACGAGTCGAAGTCGCTCATCACCAAGTCCGGTTCGAACCCGATGACCTTCTCGTAATAAGCGGCCACGTTCTCCGCGAGCAGCCCAGGCGCCGCGATCAAATTGCGCGCAAGCGTGCCCTCGCGATCCATCCGTCCCTCGACATAATGAATCGTCAGCCCCTTGATCTCGACGACATCCGCAAACGCTTTCGCAAGAAACGCATGCGCCCGATTGCTCACGACAATCTTAACCTCATGCCCCCGCGCCACCAAATGCTCGCAAACGACCTTACTCCGCGTCGCATGCCCCATCCCCTCGCCGACCACGCCATAAAGAATCCGCATCCAGCCAGCCTACACAAACGCAA
>JAYVXK010000387.1:0-1965 GCA_043785265.1 Myxococcales bacterium
CGACCGAGTCGACTGCCCCCGCCAAGAAGAGCGGCTGCTCGTGCGCGACGCCCGGAAGCCAGTCTTCCTCGCGGGAGGGGGCCTTGGCGCTCTGTGGCGCGGCGCTGCTCGGCGTCGTGCTCGCCCGAAGAGGGCAGCGGCAACGGGGACGCGCGAAGCCGGGGGTATGAGAGCGGGTCGATCGTCGACAGCGACATTCATCGACATCGACATCGACCTCGATCATCGACGTACATCGACATCGATCATCGACCTCGACCTCGACATCGACCTCTAATGATCCGGGGCTTCCAATGACAAAATAATTTTCCGCTGTGGAAATAACCTTCGTTTTTCGGGGTCGTTCTCACTTTGCACGGGTCGCGGCATGTGGCTGGATGTGCTGCATGACAGAGGAGCAATGGACCGCCCCGGCGGTAGGCGTTGAGTTTCGGGGTGCACACTTGGGCGATGCCCGACGGGTGCGTCGGCTTGTCAGCACGGCGCAGGCCTGTGCGCAGGCTCCCCAAAAGAGCCTCCCGCGGGCGCTCACATCGAAGACCGCGCTCGAGGCAACGTACGTCTTGTTTGGCAATGAAGCGGTCGATGAGCAGGCCATTCTGCAACCTCATCGTGATCAAACGCGCGAGCGATGCGCGCAGGCCGGCACGGTACTGATGGCGCACGACACCTCGGAGTTCGTCTTCTCCACGCATCGCGAGGGACTCGGACACTTGCGTAGTCTCAACGACCACGGCTTCTTGATGCACGCTTCCCTCGCCATCACCGCCGATGGAAACCGTCGTCCTCTTGGCGTGATGGGCGCTCACTTCTGGACTCGCAGCTTGTCCGAAAAACAGGATGAATCTGCGAAGGACAACGGCAAAACGAAACGCGGGAAAAAAGCCAAACGGGTGACGCACGTACCGTTGGAATCAGAGCGCTGGTTTCGGCAGGCGGTTCAAAGCGAAATCCAGCTCGGCTCGGCGGCACAGGCCATACACCTGATGGATCGCGAGGGTGATTCGTATGAACTCATGGCCAAGCTGCTTGACCGTAATAGTCGCTTCATCATCCGAAATCGCGTCGATCGAATCGCCCGCTCGGAGGACGAAGGGCCCAATGAGCACGTTCGACACCTCTGCGAGCAGGCCGATGCCGTGTTCGAAACCTCGATCCCCATTGCGCGTCGCGACCGCAAAGCAATCCCCGAACGCGGCAAGTCGCTGGCCCCACGTGAAGCACGAGTGGCCAAGCTGTTGGCCAAAGCCGTCACCATTCAGCTGCGCAAGCCGCCGTACCTGCGAGATCTGCCCATGTGGATCGACATCAACGTTGTCCACGTGACCGAAATCGACGCCCCACCTGACGTTGAACCGGTCCAGTGGACGCTGATGACCACCGAACCCATCGACAACCCGCACCTCGTCATCACCATCGTCGAACACTACAGGACCAGATGGCTCATTGAAGAATGGTTCAAGGCCATCAAGACCGGATGCCAAGTCGAAAAACTCCAACTCGAGACCTACGCATCCCTCAAGAACGCCACCGCCATGTACCTCGTCATCGCGTGGCGAATGCTCCTTTTGCGCGCCCTCGCACGCTCAGAGCCCAACGCCCCCGCCGAAGTCGCACTGTCGCCTTCCGAAATCGTCGTCCTGCGACAAATGCAACCCGATGCAAAGCTACCCCCGAGACCCACCGTCGGGCAGGTCTACATCGCCGTCGCCATGATGGGAGGCTACATCAAGCACAAGATTCAACCCGGCTGGCTCGCCCTCGCACGCGGAATGGAATCACTAATCCTTCTCGAACGCGGTTGGTCCGCTGCCCGAAGCCACTATGGCAATGGCAGGGATCCTTAGACATCGACATCGACATCGAGCATCGACATCGACCATCGACCATCGACCATCGACATAGAAAACCTCGACCCCGACCTACCCCGACCTCGACTTCGATCCAAACCCATCGCGTTCGCAC
>JAYVXK010000388.1:0-6643 GCA_043785265.1 Myxococcales bacterium
CGGTCGATCACGCGCTGCTTGACGTCCGGAGACGACTTCGAGGCGGGCACGCGCGGCTCCATTTGGGCTAGGATGAACTGTCTACCTGGTGTTGACCACGTTTGCGGCTAGCCGCGAACGTCCCGTCACGAGTCGTCATGCACAATCTTGTCGGAGTCGTCATGCAAAGAGTCCTTGGATTCGCCTTCTCATCGGTCGCGCTGATCTCAATCGTAGCGGCGTGCAGCGCGAAAAACACACTCACGGTCGATGCGGGCAGTGGTTCTCAAGTCACCTGCGCCAGTGAGGCCGCCAAGCCGTCGCTGACCAAAAACGGTTACGCCGCGTGCACCCCATGTCAGCCGCCCGCGCTCACGCCCCCGCTCGCGTGCAGTGCCGCCAAGCCGATCAACGCCTGCTGTGACTATGTACAAGCTCCGGGTGTCGAGACCACGCGAGCCACAGGGCTTCACTACTTTTCGTCCAACAACACCACGCTCGATCTTGGCTGCCTCGACACACCGGCAGCACAAGGCACGTCTCAAACCGTGACGATCACGGGCTTCGTGAAATTGTTCTCGTCTGGCAATGACTCGTCTGGCGTGAAGATCGAGATGTACCGGGAGGGTCCCAATGGTGCGCTCGGCGCGCTGGTTGGTGCGGCGGTGGTCACCAAAGACACCGACCCGGTCCTCACGCCACAACCAACATGGTCGACCAAGTGCCCCACGGACGGCTGCAAGTTCAGGCAGTTCACGTACGCGAATGTTCCAACCGAGACGCCGCTCATCGTGCGCACGAGCGACGCCAATAACGCTCAAAAATGGAGCGAGATCTACGACTACAATCTCTACTTCGCGAACGACAAAATCGGCCAAAACGGCGCCCCCGCGGGGCAGATCTATTACGAGCCAAGCGCAGTCGCGGCCACGGACATCAACACAGTGGCCTCTGCCGCTGGTGGCTTCACCATCAAACCCGACAAGGGCGTGATCGCGGGCGAGGTGCACGACTGCGGCGATGTTCGTTTGAGCGGCGCGATGGTCAACACGGACTACCGGCCCGAGGGCGACATGTTCTACTTCGGTGACAACGAAGCCGATCCGCTGCCGGATATTTCGCGCGCGGGTCAGAACCTCGGCACCAGCAAGCTCGGATTGTTTGGCGCGCTCAACTATCAAACGGGCGTCCCGATTCGCATCAGCGCTGTGGGCAAGGTGCAGGGCCAGAACGTTCTGCTCGGGACCTACGTGGTTCAAGTGTTCCCAGGTGCGGTCACGGCGCTCTCTTTGCGCGGACGTCGACCCTTCCAGAAGTGACCCATCAGAAGTGACGGCCACTACGCGAGATGCGTTGGGCGAGTTGACGCTCGAGCAACCTGCGCGCGGGTATCGCGTGAACGTCGATGCGCTTCTTCTGGCTGATTTTGTGGGTGATTGTCGCGGTGTGGTGTTCGACCTCGGCGCTGGCGTGGGAGCGATCGGTCTCACATTGGTGAAGACCGATCGCGCGCGCGACGTTGTCCTGGTGGAGCGAGACGCAGCCACCGCGAAGCTGGCGCGGGCAAACGTCGAACACAATGGTCTCGCGAATCGCGCGACGGTGATCGAAGCAGACGTCACCGAAGTCGCGCGCGAATACGCAGGTAAAGCGGGCGTCGTCGTGTGCAATCCACCGTACGTGCGTCCGGGTGGCGGACGCGAACCGCATGAGAGCAAGCGAGCGGCGCGCATCGGAGACGTTGTCGTGTTCGTGCGTGCGGCTCGTGCGATGCTCGCCAGTCGAGCACGCGCGTGCTTTGCGTACCCCGCCAATGATTTCATCCGAATTGCGGCGGATTTTCGCGCCCACGGACTCGAACCAAAGCGCGTGCGGTTCGTGCACAGTACACGCGATTCTCCGGCGCGCATCGTCCTGATCGAAGTGCTCGCGGGCAAGCCTGGTGGGCTGAAGATCGAGCCCGCGCTCGTGGAACGAGTCTGACCTCGAAGCGATCGAATGTTACGGGTTGCCGTACTTGGTCGAGTCGACGATGGCCCTGAGGAGCGCGTCGTCACGGCTGACTTTGCCCTTGGGCAAGTCGTACGCAAACGAATAGCCGTGGCCGTTCTTCAAGAATGTGCACGACCACCGCTTGTACGTGATCGCGTTCGGCGGAATCCACGTCGCCTCGATCTCGACCCCGGGGACGTTTCCGGCGCACTTGCTGTTTTTGCGCCAGATCTCGACGTAACCGCTCAACTTGGGAATCTCCGCCCCGATGAGCACCGAGGTGAAGGCTTGGAGCTCTTCCGAGATGGGCTCGGGGATCGAGATGAAGGTGAGGTCTTCGTCTTCGCTGCCACTGAGCGTGCGTGAGATCTGAATCACACTCTGCCCAACCGTTTCGCTCGTCCAGTCCGGCGGATACTTCACGGTGATGAGATTGTTGTTCGACGGGTAGCTGCGCGTCAGTCTGGACGCGAGATTGCCCGTTGGTGCAGGCGTGGGGTCTGGATCGTCGTCTGTGGTAGTCGTGTCGCTACCTGACGCCGTGTTGCCCGAGCCATACGGATCGGAACCAATGCCAGCGTCGTAGCGATTCTTCTTCTTGAAGAGTTTGCATGACACAAAGGAGAGACAAACCACAGCGAGGATGAGTGCGCGCGATCGGAGCATGGGTCGGATGGTATACGAAACTCCGAAAACGCACCTTCCTTCTGCACCACGACTACGGCAAATCGTTCGGGTCTGTTGCAAGCAATCGATCCAGCGCAATTGCGCACGCAGAACGCACGCTCAAATGATTGTAGTGCGCCTCGAAACGCCCGAAAATTGGCTCGAGCCGGGCATCGCATTGCGCGAGAGCCTCGGGTGCGAGCCCCCATGCGGTCCCGAAGATGATCAACAGGGGGCGATCCGATTTCAATTGAGCGCGCGCCGCTGCGAAAGTGAGCACCCCGTCCGCCACACGTGCTGCGGTGCTCCACACGTCGATGGCCGTGCGACCGCCAAGCGCCGCGAATGCGTCGTCGAGCGACGCGACGGTCCGAACCAAGGCCAACGCTTCCTTGCGTGCAGGGATGCGGCGGGACGACGAGCCGTGCGTCCAATGCTCCGTGATGCGAGAGACGAGCGCGCGCTGCGCCTCGATCGGATGAACGATGAAGTAATCGGAGCAGCCATACGTGCGCGCGCTGCGCGATAGATCGTGAACGTCGAGATTGGTGATGGCGCTCGTGACGATCTTGTTTTGGCCATCGAGCACCGGGTAATGCACCAGAGCGATCGCGACGCGGCGGCTCATTTTTGCCCCTTTTTGATGATGTCCCACAAATCAGGACGACGGGTCCGCGTTCGGTCTTCTTGTTGTGCGCGACGCCACGCAGCAATCTCGGCGTGGTTGCCGCTCGTGAGCGTGGGAGGCACGTGGGCGCCGCGAAACTCTGCTGGGCGCGTGAAGTGCGGATACTCGAGGAGTCCCGTGTCGGGCGCGTGCGACTCTTCTTTCGTCGAGTCTTCGTTGCCGAGCACGCCAGGGAGCAACCGAACGACCGACTCGATCACAGCCATCGCTGCGACTTCGCCGCCGGTCATCACGAAATCTCCGAGAGAGACTTCTTCGTCGACGTATCCACGCACACGTTCGTCGAAACCTTCGTACCGACCACAGACCAACATCACTGCGGGTCGCTGAGAGAGTGCATGCGCGTGCGACTGCGAAAAGCGAGTTCCTTGTGGAGTGAGCAGTACGCGATGCGCTTTGATCGCGTCGGGCGCGTCTGCGTCCAAGGACTCCATGCAGGCGACGAGAACATCCACGCGCATGACCATGCCGCTGCCGCCGCCATAAGGTGTGTCGTCGACACTCTTGTGCTTACCGAGGCCAAAATCACGGGGCGATCGCATGCGAAGGCTCATCTGCCCTCCGCCGATGCCGCGCCCAACGAACGCCGTCGTCGCGAAAGGCGCGAACAGCTCGGGAAAGAGCGTGACCACATCGAAGCGCATTACGCCTCGTCGTCGCTCGTCGTCGGCTCAGCGCTCTCAGTTGGCTCGGCGCTCTCAGTTGGCTCCGCACTCGGCGCCAATTCGACCTTCTTCTTCTTTTCGTCGAGCGGCTCGATGCCGTCGAGGCTCGCGACGCGCACGATGCCTGCTGTCACGTCGACCTCGCTTATCCACGCTTCGACCAGCGGCAGCTCCCACTTTCGTTCGCCGCTCACGAGCAGCACCATCGACGCGGGATACTCGATCATGTCTTGTACGATGCCGAGTTCGGTGCCGTCGCTCAAGAGTGCGCGCGCACCTTTGATGTCGCACGCGTAAAATTCACCAGGGGCGAGCAGCGGAAACGCGCTGCGTTTGACGCATATTTCAGCCCCGCGCAGCTCGTCTGCCCGATCGCGACTGTCGACCGAATGCAGCTTCATCAAGATCGCTTCGTTGGCCCGCCGCGCAAAGTCGATGCTCACTTCGTGCGCCTCACCCCCATCCGGCAAACGCACGAGCACTTCGTCCAACCCCAACAAGACATCACTGTCTTCATTGAACAGCTTCAAGCGCAACTCGCCCTTCACCCCATGCGGCCGCGCCACCACCGCCAAAGCCACCCACTCATCCGGCAGCAACATGTTCTTCTAGTGCCCTCTCGAACGCAGCGAAAACGCGAGGAGCCTGGTGGTTTTCGTCGAGACCAAGCGAGCGCTGTGGCGGGGCGAGGAGCCGTGCTGCCGTACGGTGACGACCCCCGACGCAGCGATCGCGCCGGTATCGGCGAAAAACACCTGGCTCCTCAATCGATGATGTCGAGGTGGGCGCGTCGTCCCACTTTTGTGGAGACGGCTGCCAGGATCGTGCGCATGGACTGGGCGGTCCGGCCGTCTTTGCCGATGACCTTGCCGATGTCTTCTTTGGCGACGCGCAACTCGATGACACTGTTGTGCTCACCGGCGATCTCGCGGACCTCCACCTTGTCGGGATGGTCGACGAGCTCTTCGGCAATGGTGCGGATCAAATCAGTGAGCGCCATGGGCTAGACTTTCGAATGCACGATCGCCCGCAAATCAGCGGGCTTGCGACGCAACCACTGCGCCGCAAAATGATCAGGCTTTGATTGCGGCTGCAGCGCGCGCGTGACGCTTGAGGATGCGCGAAACGGTCTCTGATGGCCTCGCGCCAACGCCGGTCCAGTAGTCGAGACGGGCTTGATCGAGCGTGAGGTGTCCCGGATCCTTGGAGGGATCGAAGGTGCCGATGTTCTCGAGGAAGCGTCCGCCGCGGGGACTGCGGTGATCGGTGACGACAAGGCGATAAAACGGGCGCTTCTTCGCGCCAGCGCGGGAGAGACGGATGCAGACGGACATCGAGAAATTCCTTCGAGTGATGAAGCGAGAAAGGATCGTGATTTTGGGAGGGTTTAGCATTCGCGTGGGCAAATGCCATGACGCCTCTTCAGGGCGGCGAACCCTATAAGGCGATGCGCCCATCGTCAAGGCAAAGGCGCCAAACGAGGCTCAAGCCCCGAGCGCTGCCGAGTCAGTCATGACGGCGCCAGCCATCTCGGCGTGAAGCGCGGCCTCGGCAAGCACGTCGAGGCATTCGGTCAGAGAGTCGATCACGAGCAGGCGTTGACGAAGAGCCGCGGCGCCTCGGAGACCTCTCAAGTAGCCTGAAAGATGCCGGCGCGACACGCGAACTCCCCAAGGCTCACCGCGCTCTTTGGTGTTGGCTTCGAGGTGGCGCATGCACAGAGCGATACGTTCCTGAGCCGTGGGAGCCGCCAGGTGCTCGCCTCGTTGGAGCAGCGCGGTCGCTTCGCGGAAAATCCAGGGGTGTTCGATCGCACGACGACCGACCATCACGCCGGCGCAACCTGTCTCGTCGAGCGCGCGCTTCGCGTCGTCTGCGCTTTTGATGTCGCCGTTGAGGATGACCGGAATGCTGACGACCTCTCGTGCTTTGCGCGCCCACGACCAATCGGCAGCGCCGCTGTGACCCATCTGCGCGGTGCGACAATGCACAGTGAGAGCGCTGACTCCGGCGTCTTCTAGCCTCCGCGCGAGATCGACGATGGGCATCTCGCTCTCGGGGCCGTAGCCGATGCGCGTCTTGACCGTGATGGGCAATGCGGTCGTCTCGACGACCATCTTGGCCATCGCGACCATGGCCGAAGGATTGCGCAACCACCCTGCCCCCGCTCCGCGACCGGCGATCTTGGGGACCCAGCAGCCGCAGTTGATGTCGATGAAGGTCGGTCCCGCGTCTTCGGCGACGTGAGCGGCCTCGGCCAATCGCTCGGGATCCGAACCGTAGATTTGAATGACGGTTGGCTGATCGGTCGGCGCGAGGAGCATCTTCCGCTTGGCGTTGCGGCACCCGCGGAGCAGTCCCTCGACATTGACGAACTCGGTGAAGCACAAGTGGGCGCCGAGCTCGCGACACAACTCGCGAAACACAGCATCCGTGACGTCCTCCATCGGGGCGAGGACGACGGCCTTTCCGTCATAAAAGCGGCGCAAATCAGCCATGAAACATCTACTCGTCTTGTGTCCGAACTCTCACACTCGGACGCTACAGTCAGCCGTGAATGGACATCACGCGGGAGAAACGCATGAGCAATGACGTGTTGAACATGGCCCCATAGATCTGAAACGTCCCCGTGCGCAAGGCGCGAAAGACACTC
>JAYVXK010000389.1:0-6642 GCA_043785265.1 Myxococcales bacterium
TCGTCGAGAGTGCTTTTTTCATGCCAGAGCGATGGAATGAGCCCGGAGCGATCCGGGTCGACATCGAGCCACACTTTCGCTCGAAACGAGACGCCGCCATGCGGTTTGCCTTCGTACCAGGGGCTGTTGGCGAACAACGCGGCGACCAGCGGCGAGAGCTTCAGCCCGAGGCGCACTTTGCGAAGCGCGTCTTCTTCGCTGGTGAAATCGTAGTTGCCTTGCACCGTGCAGGTGCGGTGCATCATGTCGAGTCCGTGATGGCCGCGCGTCTTGAGATACTCGCGCATGACGGTGTAGCGAGCTTTTGGCACGAACGAAAAGTCAGCGAGCTTGGCGAACGGATGAAAGCCTAGACCAAGCCAGTGCACGCCGAGCTCTTTGGAGATGGGAGCGATCTCGTCGAGGTGACGTGCTTGCTCGAACGCAATCGAATGAATGTCGTCGGCGGGCGCGCCCGAGAGCTCCAGCTGTCCGCCTGGCTCGAGAGTGACACTCGCATCGTCTTGCTTCAGCGCGATACGTGGACCGCCTTCGCTCTCGACCTCAGCCTTCCACCCGAGTGCCTCGAGCGCATCGAGCACGCGCGTGACGCCTGGGTCGTATTGCAACGGACTGCCGTCAGGGAGGACGCCGAATTTTTCGGCTTCGGGTCCGATGCGCATGCGTGCGAGATCGGGCTGAATTGCAGCACGAAAGAACGTGCGCAAATCATCTTTGCTGCGGATCAGGTCCTGGTCGGTTTGGGCCAAGGCGGTGGTCACTCGGTTGAGATGCAGTCAGGCGAAGCCGCGTTGCGCTCGCTGTTGCAACCAGCGGAGGACCCTACACCGGGACTTGGGTCGCCCACTCAATTTTCTTTACGCGGTGCCTTTGGCAAAGCTCGGACGCGCAGTCTTCTTGCGATCGAAGAGGCGCAAGCGGCGTAGCAAGAGATCCAGCAGATAGACGCCGATGGCGGCGGCGATGAAACGACTCCACAGGTCTTGGTGATAGGTGATGGTCTCACTACCAGGATCGAACACGGCCTTCGTCTCTGGGTCGAGCTTGCCGCCCGTGATCTCAGCGGCCCGCTGCAAAGTCTCGATGTCAGGGGCGAGCGCGAGATACTCGCGAGGATACGGATTGGTCACGTGGCCGTAGCTCTCGGCCATGCTCACGCTCTTGAAGTTGCCTTTGCCGTCGTCGACCAACTTCTCGAGTGACGCGTGCAGCGCGAACGAGCCGTACCGATCCATCGGATAGTCGACTTCGTAACGACCCGGCGCTGTCTGCTTCATCGAGAGCTTTTTGAAGTCTTGCGCGGGCTGCCCGTTGGGCGCCGCGACTTTGATGTCGAGCTTGCCGTCGAGTCCGTTTTGAAACTTGTCGTCCCCACCGATGGCGTCGATCGACGCTTTGAGGTGACCCGTCGCCGGATCAATCTCTGCGCGCATGTCGAACTGCTGGCGCTTTTTTTGTCGCATGCTCTCGCGAATGAGTTGGCCCCAAAACTGCCCATATCCGGGCCATTTCAGCCACTCGACCGCCCACAGATTTTTTACGTCGCTGGTCCACGCGACAGACCATCCAAGACCCACGTGCCATCGCGCGAGGATGGGCTCGCCGACTTCGCTCTCGAGAATTTCTTGCGCAGGTGGCGGCTTCATTTTGGTCGCCACATAACCGTGGAGGAAGGGCGCAGAGCTCATGTCGATCCCGCGAAGAAAATCTGCTGGGGCTACGACGCGCGGCTGAAAATATTCTTCGACGGCAGCAGAGCGAGACACCATCTCGGTCTCTCGTGTGAAGACGCGCGGCAGCTGCGTGGGGTCGATGACTTTGTAAAAACGACCACCGCCCAAGTCGCTGATCATGCGGAGCAGCGATTCGTCGACACCCGAGCCGAGACCCACTGTGCTGACGGTCTGCCCCTCGGCCACCATCGACTGCGTGAGCTCGCGAATGCCACCCTGCGGCGCTTGCCCATCGGTCAGCAGGATCACGTGCTTTTTGCGGGCGCGCGTGACGTTGAGATCTTTGTACGCGAGATCGAGAGCCGGAAAAATCTCCGTTCCACCACCCGGTTGAATCCGCGCGATGTCGTTTTGGATGCGCGCCCGATACTTGGCGCTCTGCATCTTGACGACGGCGATCGGCGTGCTGTCGAACGCGATGACCTCGAGCAGGTCTTCGCTCGAGAGTGTGTCGGCAGTCGCTTTGGCAGCGGCCTTCGCCATCTCCAAGGGTTGGCCGCTCATCGAGCCAGACCGATCGATCACGAGCACCATGGCAACGCCGGGCTCGTCTTTGCGTTTCTCCGAATCCATGCGGACAGGCAAAATGCGCTCGATCGTGGTGCCGTACCAACCACCGAGGCCGAAGCCGCTCTCGCCACCGGCAAAGAGGAATCCACCGCCGAGGTCACGCACGTAGCTCTCGAGGGCGTCCTGCTGAGTGAGCGAAACTGCTTCTGCAGGTGCGTCCGAGAGGATCACGAAGTCGAAGCGTTCGAGCTCGCGCAACGAAGTCGGCAGCTCGCGCGGACCACGCACTTCGACATCGAACTGTTGCGCGGACAACGCGCTCGAGAGGTAACTCGCGTGGGCTGTGTTGCCTTCGACGTAGAGCACGCTCGGTTTGCCGGGGACCGTAGCGGTGACCGCATACTTGTTGTTCTCTGCAAAGCGATCTTCTGGGATGTCGGTCAAGTCGAGCGCATAGGTCACGTCGCCGGCTTGGCGCACGACACTCTTGAACGTCACGTCATTGTCGCCAGCCTTCAGGTCGATGCTGCGCACGCCCTCGAGTCCGTTGATGGCCTCGCCCTGCTTGAGCACGCCATGCACCGTCTCTGCGTGACTCGCGAAAATGTTCGCGTGCAATTCGAAGGGTTCGCCCACGCGAATCTTGTCCGGCACTTTGAGTTCGCGCAGCGCGACCTCGCCTGGAACCGGTCGCTTGTACGAAATCGAATAAAGCTTCACGTTGAACTCGTGCGCACGATTGGCCTCGGCGAGGAGATCGCCGTCCGTCTGCACGCCGTCCGAAAAAATCACCGCGCGGCGCAAATATCCGGCTGGATACAGGCCGTACGCGAGTTGTAGTGCGCTCTGGATGTCGGTCGCTGCGTCGTGACCGAGCTTCTTCGTCTTGTCTGCGGTGCCCAACTCTGCGGCATCGAGCGCGTCGTGGCGGAGAAGATCCGGCACGGTCTTGACGCCCTCTTCGATCGGTATCGCGCGCGGCCGTTGCGAGAACGTGATGATGCGCACGAGCGCGTCGTCGGGTTTTTGGTCGAGTCCTTTTTGGATCTCGACCTTCGCGTCTGCGATCGCAGTGTCTGGGATCGACTCGGACACATCGACCAGGTAGACGGTGCAGACTTTTTGAGTCGTTGCGGTGCGAGCGAGTCGCGACAGACCCAATGCCAAGAGTGCAACGAACGCGATGCGCATGAGCACGGAGAGAATTCGCTGCGGCCATGGCAAATCGGCGAGCGAGCGCCCGAGCATCCACACGAAGTAGGGCGCCAACAGCGCGATGCCGAGCATGCGAGGCGCGAGCAACTCGTAGTCTTGACCGTTGCGCTTCCACGCGATCGTCGGTCCCGCATACCAGACGAACTTGAGATACGCCCAAAGACCAACCGCCGCGATCAGCAGCACGATCGCCCCAAAAAGCAGCCGTTTCCAGAGGGGGGTTTGCATCAGACTGTGACCCGCCGGTGGTAAGTCGCCCACTCGACGACGGTGAGAATGACCGCGGCGAGGAGCAGATAGATCCACACGTCTCGAGGCTTCCACCTTGGGGTGCGATCGACTTTGCCTGCTTCTTTTCCGTCGACCAGCGGCAGTTCTGGTGCAGGACCGATGGCGCTCTCTTCGCTGCTCAGCAAGTTGGCGGCAAATGAAGTCGTCGTGCCGATGGCTGGCTTGTCCGTGGTTTTGTCTTTCGGTGGATCGCCAACATCCATCGCTGCAAGATCGTAGAAACCTGCGCGCTGACCCAAAAACACTGCGCGGCCTTCATGCACTGGAACGGCTTCTGTCGAGCCACCAGGAAGACTCAGCGTGGCTTGCGCTCCAGGTCCCGCGACTGGAATGCGCCAAACGTCACCCGTTCGGAAGCTCGACAAATAGGATGCGTCTTCGTTGGTGAACCAGTCGAGTGTGTTGAGGAGCAGCACCGGCCAGGCCACCCGCAACGGTAGATCGCTCTCGCGCACATCGAAGCTCATCGCCACGAATTTGAATCCGCCGCGCGTGCCGGCCACCAAAATGGGTCCGTCGAACGAAGCGCCAACCACTTTGTCTTGCGGATCGGGCCTGAGCTTGTGACCACGCGCGATGTTGACTTGATCGAGCGCCGTGTAGCGAACGATGGGATGCTTGCGATCGATCTTGTCGAAGCCTGGATTCGCGATCGCTTCTTCGACCTTGACGGGAGAGCCGGGACCGCGCGGATCAATGTAAAACGCAGCCATTCGAGGCGGATTGGTGGGCGTGACCTGATCGAAAATCACCGAGTCGAAGCGCACTTGTCCAGAGGCATACTTGTTCGCATACTCGACCGGTGTGGCCATCGTCACTTCGAGGTACTCGTCGAGTAGCAGCGCGGCCTCGAGGTAGGTGTTGCCGAGAGTGACGACGAGAACTTTGGCGCGGCGACGCTCGGGCAAGAGCGCGTAGGCGTGATCGTCTGCAGGGAGCGCGTCTTTGGTCTCGCCGATGGCCAGGAGCTTAGCCTCGAGTGTTCGGCTTGCTCCAGACAAGTTCGGATAGAACCGGGCGAGCGGCTCGTGAGGTTGCAAACGCAGCTTGGTGACGTCGACGAGTTGACCGTCGCCGAGCAGAGAGAGCTCGATTTCTGCGACGTCGTCGCTCGTGTTGGTCACTTCGAGCATCACTTCGTAGCGGCTCTTGTCGAGCGGATAGCGACGCACCGAGAACTGCGTGATGCCAACGTTGTCCTTGTTTTTGCCTATGGCCATGTAGCTGATCTTCACGTCGCCGAGACGCACGGGACCCGTGGAGTCCGTCGCGGGACCGAGATCGCCATCGGAGACGACGACGATTTCTCCGTTCTCGACGCCACGCAAGGTGTCCGTCGCAAAGCGCAAAGCGCGCGGAAAGTCTGCGCGTGCCTCGGTCGGCTTGATCGCGTCCACCGAGCGCTCCAGGTCGCTCGTCTCGCTGCTCATGGGACCGAGCGGAGTCACTGCTGCATCCATCTGAGCGATCAGCATGCGGTCTGCGCCGTTGAGACTACGAATCAGCGATTTGACTTCGTCCTTGGCAACGTCGAGGCGCGTGGGAGTGACGTCATTGGCTTGCATGGATGCGCTGGCGTCCACGAGCACCACGAAATTCCGTCCTTTGATCAGTGCCTCGGTTCCGCGCGGATCACCCAGCGCGAAGATCAAAAGAGCGAGCAACAAAAGCTGCATGAGCAGGGAGAGCAGCCGCTTGAGTTTGGAGAAGAGACTCGTTGCTTCTTTGTCTTTGAGAATGCGCCGCCACAGGATCGAGAAGGGGACGGCGACAGTGCGCCTCCGCAACTTCAAAATGTAGAGCGCCAACACCGCGAATCCGGCGATGGCAAAGATGGCGGCGAGTGTCGCGAACGGAAGCCCAGCGAGGATCACCGCAAAAACCCGCCCCTTCGGAACACTCGCAAGATCAACTCATCGAACGGAACACTCACGTCGGCGGTGATGTATGGGACGGTTCGCGTGGAGCAGAAGCGCTCGATCTCGTGGTTGTACTGCTTGCGAACCTCGGCGAACTTCTCGAGGACCTTGGCGGTGATGGTCACCTCGCGCTCGTCTCCCGTTTCGCAGTCGTAGAGCAACACGTCGCCGAAGAGGCCGGGCTTTGCTTCGCGCTCGTCGGTGATGTGGACGACAAACGGATCGAACTTGTTGTAGCGAAGGACGTTGATGCCCTTCTCGAAGCCAGCCGGATCGTAGAGGTCGCTGATGAGCACAGCGAGGCCGCGGCGCTTGTGTTGTGCGACGAAGGCTTTGAGCGCGTCGCCCAGGTCGGTGACGCCGGCGGGCTCGAGTTGCCGCAAGAAACGAAACACTTTGAAGATGCGCGCTTTGCCACGTGTGCCTGGCATGCGCTCCATGACCTTGTCGCTCGTCGAAACGATGGCCACGCGATCGAGATTCGCGAGCCCAACGTAGGCCAACGCTGCGCAGACCTTCTTTGCGTACTTCAGCTTCTTGGCGTCGCCGAAGGCCATCGACGAACTGGCGTCGACGATGAAGTAGATGGCGAGATCCTCTTCCTCTTCGTAGAGGCGGAGCAAGAGCTTGTCGAACTTCTGGTAGATGTTCCAATCGAGATAGCGGAAGTCATCGCCGGGCTGATATTCGCGGTGATCGGCGAACTCGACGCCAGACCCGCTCTTCTTGGTCCTGCGCTCTGCACGCATGCGACCGGCGAAGACTTTGCGACTGACGAGTGCGAGGTAGTCGAGCTTGCGTTGGAACTCGTCGTCGAACAGATCGTCGTCCGCCGCGACGCCAGCGCGAGCGCTCTTGGCACCGCCGCCGCGCAGAATATCAAGCAACCCCAACGGCCGCTCCGCCCTTCTTCTCGGACTTGTCCGAAATGCCGGCTTTGCCTTCTGCGAGTTCTTTGAGCACTGCGTCGATCA
>JAYVXK010000390.1:0-1963 GCA_043785265.1 Myxococcales bacterium
GCGTCCATGCGCTTCTCGAGTGCGTCGATGCGATCGCGCTGGTGCTCACGATAAGGCGCCGCCGACCCAGGCTCCTGCTCTCTCGCCTGCGCAAGCTCACGCTCGATCGTCTGCACATCTCGAGCAACGAGCGCCGCCGCCGCCAACCGCTCGCGCACGCCCACGAGCTGCGACTTCGCCAAGTCCTCCGCCTCCCGAGCCTCGCGCAACCCCATCCCAAAAGACTGTCAGAGTTCCGTCTCTCGCGCCATGCCACAACCAAGACGCGAGTCTGTGGTCAGGGCGTGCGCTCGGCCATGTAGATAGCTGACGTACCGCTGCGGCGGCTCGCGATGTAGAGTCGGCAGCCATCGGGGGAGAGCCAGCCCGGAAAGTTCTGCAAAGGCACCAAGCCCTACCGCCGCTAGCGATCGCCACATCCGTTCACGCTCTTCACTCGGGGGATCCTTCGCTCCGCTCAGGATGACAACGCAACGCTAGGATCCCTTCGCTCCGCTCAGGATGACAACGCGGTCAGTGGTGCGTCACCGCACACTCGCTCCCGGCACGGGCCCAGGTGTTGGCACGGGCACCTTGGAAGCTTGCGACTTCATCACCATCCCAACCGTGATGGTGAGAATCAGCAACACCACCAACAACACGAGCACGATGTTCGCCAGATTGCTCTCCTTCACAGGAGCCGCCGGCGACGCAACAGCAGCTGGCACCGGCCCAGAAATCCCAGCCGAAGGCGCAATCGCAGCCACACCCGCCGGAGGCACGATGGGCACTGTCGCCGCAGTCCCCGCTGTCTGCTGCGACACCATCACACGCGGCAACTGCCCAGAGGAAGCCGGCGACTTGATCGTCATCGGCAGAGTCGCTGCCATCAGCGGCGTCTCGGGTTGCTGCAGTGCGATCAGCGGAGTGGGCGGCTGCTGCACGACCGCGGGCGCGTGGTGGATCGATTGAGGCGGCGGCGCCATGCGCACGGTCCCCTTCAACTCGGTGAATGCCGCTTTCGCAGCCGAAGCTTTGGCCGGATCCATTTGTGGCGCAGACACCGGGGCGAGTTTGGCGCGATCGAAACCTTTGTCTTCGAGTCGCGCGTTCTGCGTGTCTTCCGTGCCCATCACGGCGGGTTGAAATGGATTGCTGCTCCCGCGCGATGTGGAGCCGCCCACGTCTTTGGAGAGCGCGAGTCGCAACTCTGGCCAAAAGACGCCCACATCGGGATAGCGGGCGAGTGGACTCATCGAGAGCGCTTTGGCGAACACCTTCTCGGTCGCGTCCCCGATGACGACTTGTCTCTGTCGTGGTGTGCGCGGATACGCGGGGTCGAGCACCTTCTGAAAAAACTCGCCTAGCGAATCACCGTCGAACACTTGTCGATCCGAGATCGCTTCGCACAAGATCGTCGCGAGCGACCAGACATCGGTGGCGCACGACACAGCGCCGATGCGCTCGTCGTATTGTTCGGGCGCGGCATAGGCGGGCGAGAAGATGCGAACGTTGGCGAGTGTTTGCGCGCGCGGCCCGAGCGCGAGCACTTCGTCGCGGATCACCTTGGCGACCCCAAAATCAAGCACCTTCATGCGTATGCCCACGCGTGTCTGCGCGAGAAACAAATTGCCTGGGTTGAGATCGCGATGAATGACGCCTTGCGAGTGCGCATAGGCGAGCGCGTCTGCCGCGGGGTCGAACAGAGCGAGCGCGTCGAACAGCGGGCGGCCCTTGCCACCTTGTTCGCGGCGCACATGGAAGTCTGAAGCGAGTGAGCGTCCTTCGAGCCACTCGAGCACCATGTACGGGACCATCGCGCCAGTCGCAGGCGCGATCGCTGTGCCGCTCGCGACACTTCGCACGATGTCCAAGTTGCCCTGCGACAGTCGATACAAGAGGCGACTCTCATCACGAAAGCGCTTGATGAACGACTCGATCACCGCATTGCCGAGAGACGTCTCGATCTTCATGCACTTGAGCG
>JAYVXK010000391.1:0-6632 GCA_043785265.1 Myxococcales bacterium
GCGCGGCAAGAAGGCCACGCATCGCAAGAAACCAGGAGCAGGCAACGAGATGGACCGTTTTGCGCTGCCCGCGATCGTCTGCGTGACGACCGCATCACCGCGAGTCGTGGCGGCGTACGAACTCTCCGTTTGCGGACCGATGCGTATCCAATCGATCTCGGCGATGGCATCGTTCGTCGATCCCTTTGGCACCCCATTGAAACGCACGGACAGTTGATTCTGACCGGACGCGATCGACGCAACGCTCGAGTGAGCCGAAACGATTTTGGACTCCCCCTTGCTGAGTTGCCACGTCCCGACAGCCTTGCCGTTCAGGTACACCGTCGCGCTCTTCGCGAGCAGGCTGCGCACGTGCGCGTCCACATACACGTCCGATTTGCCGCCGTCAGAGGTCGCGAGCGACACGCCTTCGGAGGCTGGAACGAAGCGCATTGTGAGCGTCTTGTTCGTCACGCGCTCCCACGTGGCGCCTTCTCGTTCGATCGTGTCGGTGGGTTCTTTGATCGCGAGGTCAGCGCGCGCCGACGCGTCTCCGAGATCGAGAACGACGCCGTCGTGACCCAACGTGCAGCCCGTCGATTGCTCGACCGGATCGATGACCACGTGCCTTTCCGGTTGAGCGCTCGCATCCAATGGATCGGCCGACACAGTGCTCGACGCAACCGGAGTCGGATCGTTGCGCTTGGGCGAGCAACCAATCCATGCGGTCGCCAACATCAGCGCGAAGAGTCCGCACGCTGGGCCGAACCGAGCGAACGGCCCCGAGCGGGCGACGAGCGTCACGGTGAATTGAAGTCGACGCGGGCGCTCTTCGAGTCGCGCACCATGATGCTGCGCGTCTGATCGCCCACTTTCACTTCGTGACTCCCCGATGCGAGCGCAACGTGAGTCGCGCCTCGCCCGCGCTCCGTCCCGTCGACGAGCACGGCGACCGCGTTGGGCGCAGACACTTCGAGCCACCCCTCGTTCTTAGCGACGAGCGCACCTTGAGGCAAATCCGTGTAAATTACATCTGACTGCACCGGGCGCGCGGCAGGCTCGCTGGCGTTACTCTTGGTGCCGGATGCGGGCGTAAGTGAAACGCGTACGGCTGCTGCGCCAAGTACCATCACCGCCACGACACCTATCGCCCACCTCCAACCATCCGGTTTCGGCGCCTCACGTTTCGCCGCAACCGCTGCCATTGGTGTGCGCGCGGGCAATGCGGGCTCGGCTGCTGGCTCTTCTTCGTCATCGGTTTCGTCGCGTTGGTCTTCGACGATTTGCTCCTCGGCATGCGCCGGTCGTTCTGTCGTGACAGGCACCGATGGAGTCATGATGTGAGCCTCGACCAGCGACTCGTTCTCGGTGTGCTCTGGTGGAGTGGACCGCGGTTTGAGCTCGCTTGGCTCCACCAGAGGCGGTGGCGACGAGGAAACATGTCGGTGCGGTGCTGGTGAGCGATCACTGATCTCTTTCATCACCGCATCTGCGAGCGACGATGGCGCTTTGTCCCGCGGGGGCGCCACTGCGTTCACGGGCTCGTCGTCCATGAGCCCCTCGAGAGGATCATCAATCGGCGTCTTGCGCGTCAACCGCGGTGGCATCTGGCTGGAGCGCAACTCGGAGAGCGGCGCGTGCTTGCGGGTGGGCGCGCCTTGCAACACCGCAAGTGCATCCGCGATCGCTGCAGGCAGCAGATCCTCGCCGCTTTGAGTCTCCACCGAGATGATCGCCCCGCGCGCTGCGAGATCACTGACTACGTCTTCGATCAAACTCGGCATCACGCTGCCAGACGAGAGAACGTCCTGCACATAGTGCCCCTCTGCAATCAACCGCACCAGCGATCGCGCGGGCTCCGGAGTAGAGGAGAGATAACCAGGCAGCATTTCGGGATCGAGTTCGACGCGTGTGCGCTCTCCGACCAACATGGTTGGAACGAGCGAAATCGCGCCGCGCGCCGTCGCGATGGGCTGCGTGAGTTGTGCCGAGAGCGTCCCTTGGAGCTCGCCCTCGATCGGACCGCTCGACGCGGGCGCAACCACAAAGCGACCCGCACCGACTCCGAGGAGCGCGGCGAGCGCGGGTGCGCCGCGAGTGAAATTGCCTTCGCCCGAGGTCTTCGATGCGCGGCGAGGCGCGCCATCACGAATTTCGATCTCGTAGAGGCAAGACGCATCACGCACGGTCACGCGGGCGTTTGGTCGCAACGCACATACGAGTTGGAGCAACGAGCACGGCGTGATGCCGTCGAGCCGACCGCGGATCTCTCCAGTGCCTTTGAGACGCGCTTCGACGCGAGCGCGCGGCCACAAAGCTTCGCGCACCCGAGCGAGCACCGCGCGAGCATCTGTTTCCTTGCGCAAGTACGCTGACGCGCTCGCGCCGAGTTCTCGCACGCGCTGGAGCAGATCTTCTTTCCAGGAGAGCAAGATGATCGGCGTGTCGCGCAACGCCACGTCGCGCTTGAGCGCACGCGAGAGCGCGAAGCCATCGAGCTTCGGCATCAGGATATCGCTGATGACGAGATCAGGTGACTCACGCATCGCCAGATCGAGCGCGGTCGCACCATCGAGCGCCTCGAACACGATGCATCCGCTCGTGCGAAGCAAATCGGACAAGAACCAAGTCACCCCGGGATCATCATCTGCGACGACGACGCGCCGACCTTCGAGCACCACATCGGCCGCCGCGCCTCGTCCGCGTGGCCGTGCGCGATCGGCACCCGGTATGTCTGGATTGAGCCATGGAGCCAGCAAAGCAGTGCCCTCTGGACCTCGGCCTGCAAAGCGAACCTCACCATTGGTCCGCGCCGTCACGACCTCACGAATACGGGCGATAGCGCCCCAAATTGCTGCCATGACCTCGGTGCCTTCACCGAGCGACACACGGTGACCGCGCGAGTGAACGGCGACCGAGTCCACGAGCGCGCGATGCACCTCGGCTGCCAGTCGCTCACCGAGCTGCTCGATCGTCGGCTCGCCGAGCGTCATGCGAATGGTGCGACCCTCGCGTTGATCGACCACCTCTTCGCAGAGACTGCGAAGTGCATCCGCCGAGAACGGCGCAATGAGTGTGCGCGCCACACCGAGCGCGATGAAACGCGATGCGATCTCGCCGGTCATGGTGCCGACGACAATCACGGGCACTGGCTCGGTGAGAGGATCATCCGAGAGAGCCTCAATCAACTCCTCCACAGACTCTGTCTTCGCGTCCAGAATCACGACATCGGGAGAGATCGATCGGGCCATTTCCAGGGCGATTTGAGCATCTTCGGTTCGCTCGCACTCGACATGTCGTGACGCGCGATCGGCCTCCTCCGCGAACATTTCTGCGAGCGAGTCCGGCCCGATCACCAGCGCCGTGAGCGGAGGCGCAGCCAACAACTCGGGCTGCGACTTGCGCTCGTCAGCGGCGGGCGCTTCGAGACTGGTCTCCATCGCAGGCTCTGGAAGAGACGGCGACCACGCGAGCGCGGGCAGGTCGTCGAGCACCTTCGCGAGGTCGACGAGCGCCTTGCGACTTGGACCGCCAGAACCGATGGCATCGAGGGTGGCCTCGGCTTCGGCGAGCGCGCGCGCCATCACGTCGAAGCGCAACATGCGCGCGCCTGTGCCCATCGCGTGCAACTTGCGGCGCAGATCATCGCGAGCTGATTTCGAGCCAGAATCAGCCTCCAGCGTCGTCAAGCTCGCGCGCGCATCGGCGACCTTCTTGCCGAGCGACGCGACAAACTCGGCGTTCACGCCGCTGAGTCCTTGGCCAGTCCGCTCACCCACTTGCGCATCTCTGCTCATTGCCCTTGGGGCCTAACATGTTCTGTCCTGCGCTGACCAGTTTGCGACAAGGCCACGAGGCGACTATTGAACGTCGCGTGCGCGGTTTTTGCTTTCGAACAGCCACCGACAGCGACCTCGATCGTCTCGTGGAGGTGCATGTCGCCGCATTTCCAGATGGGCGAGGAATCCCCGCGCGGCGGCGCAATTTCGCTGACAACCCTCTCGGTACGCTCGACGATCTTCATGTCGTGACCGAAGGCGAACGCATCGTCGCTCATGCCTTTCTGTTTCGATTGGGCGCTTATTTTGGAGGTAGGCGTGTCCCGATAGGTGCAATCGCGAGTGTGGGAGTGGCGCCAGAGGCGCGCGGACGCGGAGTCGCGAGCTTCTTGATTGAGCAACTTCATCGACTGAGCGACGCGCGACAAGACGCTCTCACGATGCTCTACGCGTTTCGCTACGACTTCTATTGTCGGAGCGGTTACGCCAGAGCAAGCACGCATCAACGCCTGGTCCTCGCACCGCGCTCAGTCCCTCGCGCGTGGATCGAGGCCGCGCGCACATGCCAAATGCGGTCAGCAACAGGCGAAGATCGTCCTCAAATAAAGGCGATTTACGATCGGTCCGCCCAGTTGGGCACAGGGCAGATCGATCGATCGGAGAGGCTCTGGGATCATCTGCTGCTCGACGAACGCATTCACATCTCGCTCGTCCTCCGCGACGACCGCATCGTCGGTTACGTGTTGTTCGAACACCTCCAGGCCGAACCGCACGCGGCGACTCGAATCCGCGTGCGCGATCTCGCGGCCAACGACGACACCACGAGGAGGCTCATTTTTGGGCTCCTTGGCGGACAAGCGGATCAAGCGGTGAGTATCGACATCGACCTGCCGATCAACGACCCGATCGCTCTGGCGCTCGGAGACGTTGACGCACACACGCACGGCACCGTGGATCTCGAGCATCCTTTTGGAGTGATTGCGGGCGGGCCCATGGTGCGGCTGCTCGATGTCGCACGGTCGCTTGAAGCCCGTGGTTACACGCGCGATGGGCAAACCGAACTCGTCGTCGACGGTCAGCCTTGGACCGTGGTCGCGCACGATGGTCAGGCGCGTGTGGTGACGTCTTCAGCGAGCGGCCTGACGATGAGCAGCTCCACACTCGGCGCGATCGCGTTTGGTTCTCTCACAGCGCGAGGCGCCGTCAGCATGGGACTTGCGGAGGGGACGGATGGGCAGATCGCGAGCGTCGATACTCTGTTCAGGGGCCCACCTTTTTTCTCTCAGGATCACTTTTGAGCGGCGAGGCAGCGTGGCTGCCAGCGGGGAGCGCGCTTCTCTGCGCGTGTGTTTGGGCTGGTTTTTCAGCCCTCCCAGCATCGATACGCGTGGCGACAGACGGAGACGTCGGCGTGCTGACTGCGTGGTCATTTTGCGCAGCGATCGTGGTGGTGCCGATGCTCGTTGCGATCGCCGTGCTTCGTGGCGCACATGGGGGCATGTGCGCGTTCGGGGGTGACGGCTGGCAGAGTCGCGCGATCGCGCTGTCGGCTTGGGTCGTCGCGATGGCAGGCACGCTCGCGCGACTCGGCGCGATCATGCGCGCAAAGACGCATCATCATGCGCTCGCAGGAGCGACCTTTGCCCTCGTCGCGCTTGGGCTTGGTGTTGCTGTCGCACTTTTGTGCGTGCGCCTTTCTGCGCTCCTCACGACGCGGACGCGCCGCTTGGTCGCGCTCGCATGTGTAGCGTTCGCTGGTCTGCTCGTGGCGCGCGAGCTGAGCGCTGGTCTCGGTTCGAGTGATCCTCTCACGCGCGCGTGGCTCATCGATCTGGCTGCTTTTGGCCTCAGCGCGCTCTTTGGAGCCTTGACCCCGCCTTTGCGAAGCTGGCCTGCGCGCCTAGGACCGATCGCGCTCGTCGTGTTCATCGCGCTCGGGGTGCACGCTCTCGGTGCCTCGGAGCTCGCGCCCCGATTGACCGAACATGCTCCACTGTTTGCGAGTGCGCGGGCGATGTTGCCGTAAGACCTTGCGCGCTGCCAGTTGTCGCGCGATCGTTCGGGGGTGAAGTTCCGCGATGTGGCTTTGGCGTGTGCGCTCGTGTCTCTGCCGGCGCTTTCGTTCGCCGAGGACACGACCCCGGCTGTTGCAACACATCCTGCGGCGGCGAGCCGAGGGGTCGCCGTGATGGGTCTCGGCGATTCAGCCGACGCGGCATGGCCTCTCGCGCAAGGTGTGTATTCGGATCCCGCTCTTCGCCCGACTGCGATCGACGAACCGCACGCGCGTGTACTCGCAGGAGAGCCGCCCCCCGCCAACGCACCTCTCGAACTCAAAGAACTCTCCGAATTGCGCGCGGCCGTGCACGGAGACGACGCACCTTCGCGGCAGCTTTTGGCGTCGATTGCCGAACGCATGCATGTCGCCAATATTTTGGTGCTCACACTTGGCGCCAATGACGCGCCCCCATCTGCGCGACTTTTTTTGGCAGACGGCGCTCGTTTTGACGCATCGACCTATCAACCCGACGACGGCACGGGGAACATCCGATCATGGTCCGGCGCGCTTCGATCACTGTCGCGCTTCATGACAGTCGCTCCCATTGGATCTCCTTTGGGACCATTCGCGAGCAGCTCGAGCGTGACCTCGGTCCAACCAGTGGCACCGAAAACAGAGCCAAAACCAGGGTCCAAACCGTTTTATTTGTCTCCGTGGTTTTGGGGCGCGATTGGCGCGGCGGCCTTTGGCGGACTGGCTGTCTTCTTGGTGACACGTGACACGAGCGATGGGCAGATCCATCTTCAGATGCAAGTCCCCCGATGAAGCGTGCGTACAACCTCCTCGCTTGGCTGGCCTTGGTGCTGGCCATTTTA
>JAYVXK010000392.1:0-6632 GCA_043785265.1 Myxococcales bacterium
GCTGGCGAGATCGTCGTTCGCGGCGCAAAGCAGCACAATCTGAAGAGCGTCTCGGTCACCATTCCGCGTGGCAAGCTCGTGGTGTTCACGGGTCCGAGCGGCTCGGGAAAGAGCTCGCTCGCGTTCGACACCATCTATGCAGAGGGCCAGCGGCGCTACGTCGAGTCGCTCTCCGCGTACGCGCGCCAGTTTCTCGAGCAGCTCGCCAAACCAGACGTGGAGCGCATCGATGGGTTGTCTCCCGCGATCGCCATCGAGCAACGCCCCCTCTCGAAGTCGCCACGATCGACCGTGGGGACAGTCACCGAGATCGCAGACTATCTGCGTCTGCTCTACGCGCGTGTCGGTGTGCCTCACTGCCCCAACTGCGGAAAACGCATCGAAGCGCAGACCGTCCAGCAGATCGTCGATCGCATCACCGCGCTCGGTGACGGCGCCAAGCTGAGTGTGCTCGCTCCGATTTGTCGCGGTCGAAAGGGCGAGCTCAAACTCGAACTCGAGCGCCTGCGCCGAGAAGGTTTCGTCCGCGCTCGCGTCGACGAGACTGTCGTCGATCTCGGGGACGAACTCGAGATTGATCGAACGCGCGCGCATGATCTGGATGTGATCATCGATCGCTTGGTGCTCAAAGATGGCATCAAGTCTCGCCTCACGGACTCGGTCGAATTGTCGCTCAAGATCGGCGAAGGTCGCTTGCTCGTGCTGCAAGAAGGCAAAGAGCCGTTCTGGCTCTCAGAGCGCTTTGCCTGTGTGGATTGCGGCATTTCGCTGCCGCCAATCGAGCCGAGAATTTTTTCGTTCAATGGTCCACACGGCGCATGCCCCACTTGCGAAGGGCTCGGCTCGCGCGTGGTCGTCGATCCTGACCGCACCATTGGAGATCCTGCTCGCACGCTTCGCGAGGGCGTCGTCGTCGCGTGGGGACGACGCGGATCAGTCGCGCTCAGCGCCGAACTCGCGCGCGCAGTGGATCGATTGGGCGTATCGCCCGACGTGCCGTGGGGCAAACTCCCCGACGAACACAAGAAGGCCATCGTCTTCGGGGAGAAGAGCAAGCGCGGAAAAACACGAGGCTACGAAGGCGTCGTGCCACGATTGCAGGCGCGACTCGAGGGGGACGATCGCAGTGTTGCCAACGATCCCAACGCGGCAGAAATCATCGACGATGATCCGGACGCGAGCGAAGGTGGAATCGCAGACGACGAACTCGGTCGTTTTTGCGTGACTCGCACCTGCAGCGCATGTCGTGGCCGCCGACTACGACCCGAAGCGCTCGCCGTAAAACTCGATGGTCGCGACATCGCGGAGCTTGGAGGGTTGCCCCTGCGACGCCTGCGCGTGTTGCTCGACGAGGTCGGCAAAGCGGGTACTAGCCATTTTTCTACGCGTGATCTCGCGATCGCAGAACCACTCTTGCGAGCGGTAGCAGCGCGGCTTGGCTTTCTGATCGACGTTGGGCTCGACTATCTGACGCTCGATCGTAGCGCGCAGACTCTCTCGTCAGGCGAAGGGCAACGCATTCGCCTCGCCACGCAGATCGGCGCCGCTCTCGTGGGCGTCCTGTATGTGCTCGACGAACCGAGCGTGGGTTTGCACGCGCGGGACAACCAACGACTCATCGAAGCCCAACTGCATCTGCGCGATCTCGGCAACACCGTGTTGGTCGTCGAACACGACCGCGAGGCTATTTTAGCGGCAGATCACGTCGTCGACATGGGTCCAGGCGCCGGCGTTCACGGCGGAACGATCGTCGCGCAGGGCAGTCCTGACGAGTTGATCAAAAACCCGATGTCGATCACCGGGCCGTACCTGTCCTACGAAAAGCGGCTGCCAGTTCCCAAGAAGCGAAAGCCTCGCGGCAAAGCTCATCTCGTGATCGAGGGAGCGCGCGCACACAATCTTCGCGACGTGACCGTGAGCATTCCGCTTGGTTTGTTCGTCTCGGTGACGGGTGTTTCAGGCAGCGGCAAGTCGAGTCTGGTCGTCGACACGTTGTTGCCAGCAGCGCGATCACGGCTGTATTCAGCCTCGGCGCCGATCGGCGAATGCGATCGCGTGGTGGGTCTCGAACACATCGACAAGGTCATTTCGATCGACCAAGCGCCCATCGGTCGCACGCCGCGCTCCAATCCGGCGACCTACACCGGAGTATTTTCGCACTTGCGCGAACTCTACGCGACTCTCCCCGAAGCACGTGCCCGTGGGTACAAGGCAGGGCGTTTCTCGTTCAACGTGAAGGGCGGCAGATGCGAGGCGTGCCGCGGGGACGGCGTGCTGCGGATCGAAATGCACTTTTTGCCCGACGTGTTCGTGGGTTGCGACACATGCGGCAGCAAGCGATACAACCGCGAAACACTCGAGATTCGCTATCGCGGTCTCTCCATCGCAGACGCGCTCGAACACACCGTCGAGCAGGCCTTCGCGACATTCGACGCGGTCCCACGCATTCGAGATCGCCTAGAGGCGCTGCGCCGCGTGGGTCTCGGGTATCTGACGCTCGGACAACCTGCGACGACACTCTCCGGAGGCGAAGCGCAACGCGTGAAGCTCGCGCGAGAACTCGCACGCAAGGCCACCGGCAAGACTCTGTACGTCCTCGACGAGCCCACGACGGGCCTTCATTTCACGGACATCGAGGCGCTGCTCGATGCGCTCGTCGAGTTACGCGATCAAGGCAATACGGTGCTCGTGATCGAACACAACTTGGATGTCGTCGCGTGTTCTGATTGGGTCATCGACCTCGGACCCGAGGGCGGAGACGGCGGCGGACAGGTGGTGGCCGCGGGAACACCTGAAACGATCGTCGCCACGGAAGGGTCGCACACGGGTCGCTATCTGAAAGACGTTCTCGCGCGGGGCGCGGCCGGGCCAGCGCGTCAGCGGCAGACACCGAAGTAGTCAAAGAACGCGGGGTCCTCTGCGCGTACGCAATGCTTGCCCGGCAACGCTGCGCAGTCAGACTCCTGCGTGCAGATCCGCACCGAACTGTTGGTCGGACAACTCGGTGCGCAAAGAGTGCCATGACCGCCGCTCGTCGAGGTCTTTGGAGGGCAACCTCCGCTCAGCGTCCCGAAGTAACAGCACTCAGCGGACGGGCAATCTGCTTGAGTCGTGCACCCGACATAAAACGCCTGACAGCTGCTCGCGTCGACCACGCAGTTGACGCCGCAAGCAATGTTGGGTGGCGTGCAGCCACCGTTCGACAGGGTTTGGATCGGTCCACAATCGGGGATCGGGGTGGACGCGTCTTGGACGTTGCCCGCATCGACGCCTGTGTCCGTTGCGAGCGCGTCACCTGGGACGGAGGCGTCTGCGCCAAGCTTCACGCATGCATTCGATATGCACGTGAGCCCGGTGATGCAAAGGCCGCCATCGATGCATGGCTGTCCCTCTTGTCCGGGCTTGCCGTGATCGACGACGGCGCTGTCACTGACGCACGCAACGACCGCCAAAATAGTGGCAACCGCGCACGCAACGCCTAGGAGCATGCGGCTGCGCTTCATCGTGCGTTGCTTCGGCTGTTAGCCGAAGTCCTTCTCCATGCGCTCTTGGTCCTCTTTGCACTTGATGCACAGAGTGGTCTCAGGTCGCGCTTCGAGGCGCTTGACGCTGATTTCTTCGCTGCACTCCTCGCACGTGCCAAACGATCCATCTTCGATCTTGGTGAGCGCTTTCTGGATCTTGTCGAGGAAGCTCTTTTCGCGACCGCGCAGGCGGAAGGTAAATGATTGGAGATACTCGCTAGAGGCGAGATCCATTTCGTCAGGCAAGTCGTTGGCGTCGAGGGTCATGTCCTCCTCGAGCGTCTGCTTTGCCTTCTTGACGATCTCGTCGCGTTTCTCTGTAAGAAGCGTCTTGAACTTCTTGAGTTGGGTCTTGTTCACAACACTGACTCCCGTAGGCCCCGTTCAAAGGGCGCAGAACGGTAAGCACGCATGGCGAGCACGTCAACGGAAAGAAGCGCGATCGAAAAATCGACCTAAAAAGGCACGACACCATGCAACTCCGTGATGGGTCGGTCGATGAGAGCGCATGCGAATCGATGACTCTCTCAAAACCAATCACCAAGACGACGACGTGGAAGCGACTCGAACCCCGGCTGCTCCACCCAACCGCGAGAAGCGAATCGCCGACGGGCTCGAGCGCTACGAACTCGGCTCTGCGATTGATGCACATGCCGACGAAGCTGCGCGCATGCTCGCGCAAAACGCAGGGGTAACAGCTCCCACAGCGACTCCGAGTTTCAACGACAAAGTGCTGTATGTCGGCATGAATAGCGCCAACGGTCAGTGGCGCTCCGAGGCGCTGCAGTTCACGGGTCCGCAGGGCATCGTCGTGCAGCACTCAGAGCTCGCACCGACCGCGGACAAACCAGCCATTGGCGCGGACCGCATCGACATTGGCGAACCGAAGTCTCCCAACGTCGTTGATCTGTCCACAAAAGCCGGGGCGAGCGCGTTTGCGGCGACACTCGGTCTGCCTGCGGTCCAAGCAGAGAAGGTCGCCAGTGTTGTTTTGAACGCATCGACTGGGTCACGAGATGAGCTCGCGCAGATCGCACAAGTGTGGGCGAAGGCCGAGAACGACGCGCAAATTCCGAGTCGGTTGGTTCTCTCGGGGCACTCGGCAGGAACTGCCATCTACGACGGCGATAACCACTTGGGTTTTCTCGGATTCGATTCGGTCAAGCAGCTCGCTGACGCGTTGCCCAAAGCCGCAGCACAGATCGAAGACGTGATGATCTCGGCGTGCAACTCGGGCTTCGATGCTGGCGAAGGCGGCCGCGCGCGGCTCAGCGACTGGGCTCGACACTTTCCGAATCTCAAAACTGCGTGGGGCTATGCGAACGAGTCGCACTCACCCACGGGTCAGCAGGCGGTGTTTCACATCATGGGATGGGAAGCGGCGACGCGCGGTCGGACCACCGAAGTTCATGGCAAGCAAGCAGTCGACGCGGCTTTTGATCGCGGTGAGCAGGAGGCGCAAAAGCACATCGACCCAAAGACCAATTTGCCCGGACACGTCGACTCGCCGCAGCTGGACGGCAACGTGAGCACGTGGACCTCCACGCGTGGCTACATCGAAGGGAAGGACTGACATGCGCTCGTTGTGCCTGTTTTTGGCTGTGATCACGATGTGCTCGGCGTGCGTGCCCTTGCAATCGTCGGCTCAGCCCGCGGTGACGATCCCACCGAGCATCGCGGCTTCGGCCGCGACACCACCACCGACGCCGCAACCCGAAGCAGACTCTTCGTCTTGGCTCTGCGAAGTGCCTCGACACGGTCTCATGTCGGTGAGCGCAGGGCAGACCCGACAGGACGCGATCATGTTCGGCACGTGCGCGGACTTCCGCATCATGTTCTTCGAGTCACTTGCTCACGGCTGCGAGAAGGCGGCGCCCGACCTCGCACAGGCGATGCGGCGCATCGCAGGAGAGTTTTACAAACCCGAGCTCACGTCCAGGGAGCAAATCGCATATTCGACGCAATTGATAGAAGCCGCCGCTCCACACATCTCTCCGCGCTGCCAACCAGACCGCGGACTCAAACTGCTCGAGGACGACTACGGTCGAACCATCAACGACCTCACGCTCACGTATCGAGAGCCGGCTTGCGAGCCCGACCCCGACCTCTTTGTTTTGACGACGACAGACCAACCCGCGAGCCAAGCCTTCGGCATGGCGTATGTCGATTCGGGTGTGCACTACTTTGCGCTCGCCCTTAGGCCCTTTCTCAGCTCGCTTGGCGTGATGATGCTTCGCAAACTGCTGTTTTGCAGCATCATCCAGAACTTTCCCGGCAAGTATTGGGGTCCGCGACTGCCCACTGATCCCACGCGCGAGGCGCTGCCCGAGCCGTTCTTCGAGTCGCTACGCCAACCTTGACTTGTGTGGAGGCGGGTGTAATTTGCGCCGCTCTTTCCCCGGAAATTGACCATGCGCGATCTCATCAAAATGACCTGCGGCCAATGCAGCCGCGCGAACTACACGACGACCAAGAACAAGCGGACGATGTCCGACAAGTTCGAGATCAAGAAGTTTTGCCCCTCGTGCCGAGCTCACCAGCCGCACAAAGAGGGAAAGATCTCCAAGGGCTGAGGCGTACTGCTCGGTATGCAAGCCGAGCGTGTTCGACACCATGGGCTAATCGCTGGGTTTTGCACCCTCGCCGCGGTTTGCGCTCTGTATGGCCTTTCCTACGTGTGTCTGCGCGCGTCGCATGTGTTCGTCCATTATCGGGAGTGGGACTCTGCCGGTGTCGAATACAACCGCATCGACACAGGCGATCATGCATCTCCGTCGTCGACTGGCTATGCGCGGATCGCCTTTGCGCCCCTCATGATTCTCGAAGAACGCGTCCGCGCGATGAGACCTCGTTGAGCGGACGTGGACATGCGTCCAGGTCAGGGACAATGAGGGCATGGACTCACTGACCGCATGTGTTAGAAGCGTGCACTCCCCGCCGTCTGAGTTCCCTCCGGCACCGTTGGGGCAGTTGACCATGCGTAACCGCAAAAACAGCCGCGTTTTCATCACCGCTCTTCGCCGCGTCGTTCTGGCGCGAGGTGAGCCGTCATGATTTTTGATTGGCTCAGCGGTCTGTTCTCGAACGACCTCGCGATCGACTTGGGCA
>JAYVXK010000393.1:0-6624 GCA_043785265.1 Myxococcales bacterium
CGAACGATCACCTGATCTACTTCGCCTCGACACGGATCGAACCCGGCGTAGCAGGCGGTTTTGACATCTGGGTGTCGACGCGCGTCTCCATCAACCTGCCGTACGGGTCGCCATCGCAGGTGAAAGAACTCAACACCTCCAACGACGACTTTCCGGACTACATCTCTCCCGACGGCTGCACGCTCTACTTGCACCGCAGCGTCCCCACCGACGCGGGCCCAAGCAAAGCGATCTGGGTCGCGCACAAGTCGATGTGAACGCGAAGATGAAAACAGGGACGGGAGCGGGGACAGGAGCCGGGAGAGGGACAGGAGCGGGAGCGGGGACAGGGACGGGAGCGGGGACAGGGACGGGGACGGGGACGGGGACGGCGTGGGCGAAGATCGTTTGTGCGTGTGTACTCGCGCTTGGTTGCAAAAATGATCCTCCGCCTGCGATCGCGATCGTCGACGCGAACGTGCCCTTCGATGCGGGTCTGCTGGGCGCCTTCACTTTCGCAGATGCGGATCCAAGCGCGCTCTCGTCCGACGCGTCGACATTGCTTCCCATCGCGAGTGACGAGGAGTTGGCGCGCTATGCGAACGCGACGCCCGTCGGCGCCAAATCGATCGGGCATACGTCGGTCGTCTTCAAACTCGAATTGATTGACGACAGCGGTCCTACACTCAAGGCCGCTTTCAAGCCTGAATCCAAGCGCGGTCACTCACGCTACCGGGGCGAAGTCGCCGCCTACCGTCTCGCGCGCCGACTTGGTTTGCGCAACGTGCCACCGGCGATCGCTCGCACGTTTGACAGCGCCGTACTTCACACGGCGGCGAGCAAAAACGCCAAGACATTGTCTCTCTACGACGACGAAGTCATCGCGCACGCAGGTCATGTTCGCGGCGCGCTGATGCCATGGATCGGAAACCTCGAATTTTTGCCGATCGAGACAGACGTGTGGCGAGCGAGGTGGACCAAGTGGCTCGCCAACGACCAAGAGATGCCCACGACAGACCAAGATCTCGCAGCGCAAATCTCCACGCTCGTCGTGTTCGACACGCTCACGGGCAATTGGGATCGCTGGAGCGGAGCGAATGTCGGCATCGATCGCGCGACCAACACGCTGCTCTTCGTCGACAACGACGGCGCGTTTTTCGAGCCCGCGCCCACCGCACCGCTCACGCAACAGCTCACGCTCCTCGGCAAGATCGATCGGTACAGCAAGCGCATGATCGCAGCGATGCGGCAGCTCGACGCCATCGCTTTGTCCGACGCGGTCGGCGACGAGTTCGCGGGCGAGCCGCTGCTTGGTCCCAAGACGCTCGCGAGCGTCGATGAGCGCAGACGCAAAGTGATCGCGATCGTCGACGAGAAGATCGCCAAGCTCGGAGAAAACAAAGTGCTCGTCTTCGAGTAGCAAGAAATCCGCGCGCCGCCCGCCGTCCCCGCACCCGTCCCCGTCCCGGTTCCCGTTCCCGTCCGGTTAGCGGAGCACGCGCTCGCTTAGGAATCGTCGAATCGTGTCGTTGACGACTTGGTGTTGCTCGATCGGGACCGCGTGCGTGCCGCCTTTGACGACCAACAGCTCTGCGTTTGGAATCACCTTCGCCATCTTCTCGGCGAGGTAGCGCGGCGTGAACGTGTCGCGTTCGCCTGCGACGATGAGCACCGGTACTTTGATCTCGCTCAAAATGTCCTCGGCGTTGTGCTCGCCTGCTGCAGTGAGCATCGCGACGACCATCGGAAAATCGATCGACTTCATGTGCGCCAAATAGGGCTTGATGTCCTCGGTGCTCAGCGACGGGTCGAGCTCGCCCACGCGCCTCGCGATGTTGATCGCCATGGTTTCAGGGATGCGACTCCAGAGCGCGCGCGCCACAGCTTCGTTCTTTTTTACCGCGCGTGCGATCTTCGGCAGCATCTGATCGAGCAGATCGTTGCCATGGAATGTCTTGGTCACCTGACCGAACGTGCCGCAGAGCAAGACCATGCCGCGGATGTTGTGCGGGTGACGTCGGTAGGCTTCGAGGGCCACCTGACAACCCATCGAGTGGCCAAACACGACGCACGGGGGATCGCCCGTGACATCGCGCACGGTCGTCAGGTCGTCTGCGTGCGCGGCGATGTCGATGCGTTTGGGATCGCGCGGAGGGGCGCTGCGACCGTGCCCGCGATAATGCCAATGCGTGAGCGGCATGAGAGACGCGAGGTCGTCCCACAAATATTTCCAGATGAAACCGTCGCACAAGATCCCGTCGCACAAATACGCGCGCGTGGACCCCGCTGGATAGGCGCCTTCTTTGCAGCGCACGAACAAACGGGTTCCGTCCGGCGCGTTCGCGACCGTGTGTGTTTCACCTGGGCCGAGCGTGAGCGATGACGGTGGCTGCGAAACGGGCGCGTCGTCGCGTGAACCCTGCATGGGTCGGGTCACTCGTCAGCGTCGTCGTCGCCGCCCTCGATGTCATTGACGCTTGGCAGTTTCTTGATCTCGAGGCGTGAAATCTTCCACGCGCGTTGCACCACCCACGACAGGGAGCGATCGAGCCGCGCGGCTTCCTCTTTGATCTCCTGGAGCATCGACTCGGGGAAGTAGAGACTCTGCTTTCGCTTATCCGTCTTCGATGCCGCAGTCTCGATGCGTGCGCTCGAGCTTGCATCCTTCTCACCGATCGCCAAGGGGACCTCCTCGAGTTCTTTTCACGATGCCCCCGCGACGGGGACATCCAATGGTTGGGCAGACTACCAGCGATGAATCGCCTCTGACCAGGCGCAAATCACGATCGCTTGCCTACTCCGCCGTTTTTGGTCCGTGCAAAGTCTGTCGTGGCATTGCCCGTGCACTGGCAGTCACTGGCTTAGGAAGTGCGCATCTGTACGCACGATCTGGCGTGAAAACAGGAGTCACGATGACCATCTCGACGTCCACCCGACTCACATTGAGTTCAGTCATCTGCGGACTGATGGTGCTCGGTTTCGCCTCGGACGCGTCCGCGAAATCGCTCGCCGACTATCGGTACTTCCGCGCGTTGTCCATCGACTTGCAAGGTCGGATGCCCACGCGCGACGAGATCGCCGCATTCGAGAAAGACGGCTTCGAACTCAACAAGTGGATCGATCAACGGCTGCTCGAGACCGCCTACGCCGACCGTGTCCGTCGCGTCTACATGGATCTGTTGCGCCTCGAAGTGGGCAGCTCGTTTCAGTTCGTCCAGCCGACCACAGTCATGCGCCGCGTCACCCTTACCGGCCCCGACAACAAACCGCTCGTCATCTACTATCGCAACAATCAGCGTCGCGCGCGCCCTGAGACTGACTCCAACTTCTGTCTCACCCAAGCAGAGACCGGGCTGCAGTTTGCGCACTTCGTCGAGGGCACGGGCACTGCGATCCCCGTCTCGCAGGTGACGCTCGACAAATACACGCGGGTGGTCAAACCGTGGTGGCTGTATCGCGACTACGCGTCCGCCAATCCGACTGACCTCTACGATCTCACCAAGTGGCAAACCAAGACTCCAGGTTTTGCGCTCGCCAGTGGACTCGTCTCCGACGACGGCATCAATCCAACGACGCAGATTCGCGTTTGCGCCGAAGAAGCCAATGTGCCCGCGACCGCGCCGATCACGGCGACGCCGTTCACAGCCGTCTGCGACTCGAAGAATCCGCCATTTGGTCGGCTCGATTGTCCGCCCAAAGCTTCGTATTACGAGACCAAGCACTTGGGCGAGATGATCGACTGCTCGACCGGCACCGGCTTGTCGCTGTCCTCGCAGTGTGGGTGCGGCGTCGGACTCGAGCGTTGCATGCCTGGCGCGGGCCCTCGATTCGAGAACGCTGCGTTCGTGCTGCCTTCGCATCCGATCACCGGCATGCAGCCGTTCGATCTCACCGAGCAGGCGCAGTCGTCATGGGCGCGCGTGTTTTGGGGTGCCGAAGCGTCGGCATTTTTGCAGGACATCGTGCAAAACGACAAAGACTTTCGTCAGGTGCTCACGGGCAAACAGACCTGGGTCAATGGTCCGCTCGCGCAGTTCTACAAGTCAGTCGCGCCTGGGTCGTGTTGTGGCAGCGCCATCTATCAAGGCTACAGCCAGCCCGATCCGCTGTTTGATCCGAATAAAGTTCCCGCGGATCTCACGCCGTTCGACGTGCAAAAATGGGAGATCGTCAACGACCGCGGACCGCACGCCGCAGGCATCATGACCATGCCTGTGTTCTTGACCAAGTACGGGTCGCGTCGCGCGCGAGCACACGTGTTGTGGAACACGTTCGCCTGCAAAGACTTCATCGCAGGCAATGTCGCGCTCAAGCCGTCGACCGAACCCGATCTCACCAAACGCGACGGATGCAATCTCTGTCACGCGACCCTCGAGCCGCTCTCTGCGTATTTTGCGCGCGTGCAAGAGTCGACATGGACCTTCCTTCCTGCGGACAAATTCCCCGCATACGCGGACAAGTCGCAAGGCAGCTTTCCGGCGCTGCAAGGCGCAAACTGTTTTTACGATCCGAGCAAGACGCCCAATCCGTCACGCGTATGCAGTGACTTCTACGATCCCGCGTTCACGACCACGACCTCGACCACACTGCGAGGCGCGTACTCGTCCCACGAACACGCAGACGCAGGCCCGCAGGCGCTCGCGACGTACTTGACGAGCACCAGTCAGTTCGAAAGTTGCGTTGCGCAGAACATGGCCACGGCGCTCCTCGGGCGAACGCTCACTGCAGACGACTCCGCGCTGCAAGCACAACTGGCAACGCAGTTTGCAAAAGGCGATGGGAGCGGCAACACCTACAGCATGCGCGCGCTCGTTCGGTCGCTCGTGACGAGTGACGCCTACAAGAGGGCCAACAATCTCTCGAGCACCGCGTGGCGAAACGGAGGTGCACAATGAAACCGCTTCGCAGATCCAACGGCACCACCAGCGCCGCGATCGGATTGGTCTTGATCGCCCTCGGCGTCGTGGCGGCGAGTTCGTCCGCATGCAGCACGGTCGATGAGCTTCAGTCGGTGCCCGTGACGTCGATTCCTGGTCACGATCTGCCGCAAGACAACTCGCCAAAGGACGGCCCTCGCATGGTGCAGCCAGAGGTTTATGTCCGCACGTATCTGCACTTGTTCGGCGGTCTGTCTCCCATCGCTGCGCAGAAGGCGATGCGCGCGACGGACAACAGCGTGCTCTTCGACACGTGGAACGATTACCTCTCGTCGCTCGGCTTTCCCGACTATCGGGTCGACATTCCGCGCGCCACTCAGACCAACACCTTGATGCTGGCCACGTTCGAGCGTCTTGGGATTGCGCTTTGTGATCGCTCGGTCGAGCACGATTTGCAGAGCGGAGCCGCGATCGACCAGCGACTCGTTTTCGCGTTCGAGCCAGGTACAGGCTCAGCCGACGTCGCCGCATTCGGCGCGCGCTTCGACGTGGTTCACCGCACGTTCCTCGGCTATCCGGCCGCGCTCGGTCCTGTCGATCGCATCCCAGACTTCTTCGACCTCTACACGAAAACGGTCACTGCGCACGCAGCTCAGGGCGCGCCCAAGTCGCGCTTCACACCCGACCAAGCGGGGTGGGCAGCGGTTTGCTACGGCCTCGTGCGCCACCCCGAATTCCAGTTTTATTGAGCCAGGAGCCAACATGAGCCAATCACGACGCACCTTTCTCAAAGTTCTGGGCGCAGGCATGGCCGGCGCATTCACGAGCGCACCCATCGCTCGCGCTCTCGCAGACAACGGCAACTCGAAAGAGTTCTTCATCCTCATTCATCAGTCGGGTGGATGGGACGTGAGTCTGTGGAGCGACCCTCGCAACTCTCGTAACAATGGGTACATCGGCGATCCTGCGACGACGCTGGATGTCGACAGCACCAAGATCACTGGTTGGACGAATCAAGATCTCGACGGCGGTCCCGACAAGACATTCCAACTCCTGCAGCGCGGCAACTACACGCTCGGTCCGGCGATGGGCTCGCTCGCAGACATGTTCGATCGCTTCACGTTGATCAACGGTCTGGCCATGAACACAGTCAGTCATCCTGACGGCACGTACTTCTCGTCGACGGGTCGACATCTCGCGGGCGGTCGACCGGTGGCCACCAGCATCGACACGATGATCGCCAACGAGCTCGTGTCTCAGCAGAACATCTTGCCCAGCGTGTCGGTCAATTTTCCGTCGACCTTCATCGGCAACAATCTCGACCCCGCGGTGTCGCCGCTGCGCGTGACCGACGTGACTGCGGTTGCAAAATCGCTCTCGCGAACGACCCTCTACGACACCGATCAAGATCGCGCGAACGTGACCGCGTTGCTCGGCAAAGAATCGAAAGAGCTCGCGCAAGACGCTTATTATCCGCAGGTTCCGCAAGCGTTTGAGCTGCAGGTGGGCAAGATGCCATATCTGCTGAGCGACGACATTCGTGGTCTCTTCGACCCCGTCAAGCTCAAGGCGACACACCCGTCGTTCTTCTATGCGGGGCAGCAATATCAAAAGAGCGGCGCGCTCAATGCGGCGTTTGCTGTCGAGGCCATTCGCAAACAAGTCTCTCGCGTCGTGTCGTTTCAGATGTCGAGCTGCGACACGCACAACAGCAACTACAAGTTCCATCCGCAGATCCTCCAAGAGACCTTCGAGATGGTGGCGTCGC
>JAYVXK010000394.1:0-6621 GCA_043785265.1 Myxococcales bacterium
GGCAATGTCATCGACAGCAGCAATCCTCCGATCAAAGATTCGGGAGGCAACGTTCCCGATGGCAACGGCGGCGTGTCGGTGATCTATGCCCACACGGATACCGAGCTTTACACGATGGACCCAGGCACGCAGAAGATCACAGACATCGGCGCGTTCAGCGATGGCACCAGCACGCTCACCCCAGTCACCGATCTCGCGGTCAACTCCGCAGGCGATGTTTGGGTGAACACCGAGAACGCGATCTTCAAGGCGGTCGTTCCGCAGAGTCCTGGCCCCGTCAAAATCACCAAGGTCGCCGACATCAAAGTGGCAACCGGTCAAAAGTTCTACGCGCTCGGGTTCACGCCCGCAGGCGCACTCGAGGCAGGCGAAACACTGATCGCTGGTGACAGTCTCGGCGACCTCTACGCAGTCGATACACAAGGCAACCTGTCCAAGCTTGGCGCCTTCGGCACCGACGGCAGCACTGGAGTTTACGAGTTGTCCGGCGACGTCGTCTTCTACACGTTGAACAACAAGCCACGAGGACTCGCGACGGTGCGGCTCGTCAAAAAAGGCGTCACGTTGACGAACGACATTCTCGCGGAGATCGACATGGCCGCGATGGCCACGGCCTTCAGTACGAAGACGCCCGCGGCTTCACTCAAAAAGCAGTTCATTGGTGCCGGCACCGGCTTCGGCAAGCTCTTTGGTATCGGCGCGTGGAATGACGCGGTCTACGCGTTCGAACGCCTCGGAAGTGCCACCCCTGCGCGCTTGATCAAGATCGACAACACCGGCGTAGGCACGGTCATTCAGAGCTTCCCCAACATCACTGCGGGTTGGAGCGGTGCGGGCGTAACCACGAGCGCGACGGTCACCATTCTGCCACCCAACTGATCACTCACTGCCAGTTCATGGCAATGGTCGTCGTGGGATCGAGAGCCCATGACTTGCTCACCAACTTCACGACGACCTCGCGCGCACCCGCTATCGCAAGGAGACGCTCGAAGAAGCCCATCGTTTGGTGAGTCGCGGCTTCCTCGGCACGCGCACCCATTTCGTAATGCACGTCCACCAAGGCCTCGGCGTCGGTGATTTCGCGGCTTGTGAGCGCAGAATAGTCGAAGAACCCGCTACGCAACACTTGGAACCGCATGAGTGTCTCGCGCGGATCTCCCGGCGCGATCAGATTGGGCTCGACCGATGTGAGGCCATCGATCGAGACACGACCCCACGCCTGCACCATCTCGAGATCCTCATGTGCAATCTCTGCGAGGATGGCGAGACCCATGCGCTCGAAAGTATCCATCGGGTACCAGGCCGCTCGATCCACACGCGCGACCAAAAGCGAGAGGTCCTCGGGCGTGAGGTACTTGGCGCCGTCGACCTTCATCCCACGCAACATGCGGACGTAATCGATGAACAACGCGCCTTTGACATGTCGGCCTGCCACTGTGGATCAGACATCATTAGTCGAACCGTGTCTTGCCAGTCAGTCACATTTTCGGTGAAACGCTGGCAGCCTCTCGCGCGTAGTTCTTGATGAGGAACACACCATGGTCGAACGGTCGCGGTCTCTTGCACTCTTGGGAGTCCTATTTTTAGCCTCCGCGTGCCACGGCTCTCGCACGGAAGCCGCGACGAATGACACATCGGCTCCGTTGAAACCCTCTCCAAGCGCACCCACCGTGGGCACCGATCCGGGACACGCAGGAGCTGGAACTCCCTTGACGCCCAAGGGCAACGACAAGCTCGCCGCCTTCGCTGCAGGATGCTTTTGGGGAGTCGAAGACGCGTTCCGGCATGTGCCAGGCGTGGTCGCAACCGCACCAGGATATGCGGGGGGTCATACTGAAAATCCGAACTATCAAGCCGTGTGCACGCACACGACAGGTCACGCGGAGACCGTGCTCGTCGAATACGATCCCGCGGTGATCACTTATGCCAAGCTGCTCAGCGCGTTTTGGAAGATCCACGACCCGACGCAGGTCGATCGCCAAGGCCCTGACGAGGGCGACAGTTATCGCAGTGTGATTTTCACTTTTGGTGACGATCAAACCACCGTCGCGCGAGCCTCACTCGACGCGGAGCAAAAAAATCACTCTCAAAAGATCGCGACTCAAATTGCGCCGATGAGCCGGTTTTACATCGCCGAGGGCTATCACCAGCAATATGCAGAGCGCACCGGCGACCACTCGTGCCCGATCAAGCTCTCGCTCGACACGCTCTAGAGTTTTAGAGTTTGTGCCAGGTCAACTCGGTCGCCTTGGAAATGCCGTTTTGGGTTCCCTCGATGCGAGCCTTGAGTGTGCTGCCGCTGCGCTCGTAGATGATCCATTGCGGATAGTCATTGCCAGCGTTGTAAAAAGACGCGCGTTGGCCTTCCACTTTGACCAGACGAAACGGCGTGGATTCGCCTCCGCGTGGCGTCGCCCAATAGATGACATCCGTGGGCGAGGCCTCGATGCGAACGAACTCGAAGAAGACGGTCTTGTCTTCTCGGATGCTGCGATTGGTGCCGAGCATCATCGCGCCGCGAGGACCGCTCCAGTGTTCTTCGGTCCAGACTTCTTTTTCCTGACCACCCCAATCCCCTTCGAGCCAACCGACTTCGTCGATGCGTGAGGGATTGGTGGGCGCGTTCGCAGCGGGACACGCGCACAACAAGAGCAAAGCGGCAAACAGTCGCATGGTTGCTCAATCTACATCGAAATCAGGTGCCGTCGGGTGATCCCACGGTGATGGTGCCGTCGCAGGGAACGTTGACGATCTTTGCCTTACCGCTGCCCACTGCGATCTGATGCATCCCGCAGGCGACCTTCACTGAGGTTCCGCCGACACCCACTTGAGTGCCGTCGACGACGATGGGTTGCCCTTTGCCTGCTGCAAAGGTTTGCAGTGTGCCATCGCCTTTGGGAGCAGCGACAGGCTTCGCGGTGACGACAGGCTGCGGTGTTGGTGCAGTCGTCGTGGTCTTGACTGACGTGGTTGCTGGAGTCGCGGGATGCGCGGCGATCGAGTTCGTGTTGCTCGCTCGCGTGGTCGCAGAGTCGTTTTTTGCAGGGATTTTTGGGTCATTTTGCGCGCCATTGGGGTTCGCGGTGTCTGACTGCACTTGCGTGCCCATCGCCTGGTTGGGCGCTTGGTTTGACACTTGATGAGTCAGACTCTCGTCGAGGGCTGCCTCGGCTTGCTGCTGACTCGAGTGGTAAAACCAGTAGCCAATCGCCGCAACGAAGACCAAACCAAACACGCCAACGAGTGACGCGGCGGCGAGCCACACAGCCAAATTGCTCCGCTTATGCGAAGCGACGGGTGGAACAGACTGCTGCATGGCCACTGGCGGATACGAATGCGACTGCGGGTAAGCCGGCGGCGGCGAGAACGATTGCGAATACCCGACTGGTGGCGGCGCAAACGATTGAGACACCGGCGATCCAGCGGCCAGTGTTGCCTCGAGAGCAACAGGATGGATCGGTGCAGCCGGTGGCGGGGCTGGAGTCGCTCGGGGTTGATCCAAAATCTTGGTGCCACCCATCGCCCACACTTCGACATCATCGTCCGCGAGATCAGTGAGTTCGGTTGCCGCCATCTCCGGGTTCGCAAGAGGCCTTATTTCAGCCTGATTCACGCTCGGCACGGGCATGGTCCCAAACGGGCGCGCAGTGAGCGCGGCGAGATCACTCGATGGTTTCGGGGAAGGAGGCGGCGGAGGCAGACGCGAGTTCATCGGGAGCGCATACGTTAGAGCCTGTAAATTCTCCCCGACAAAACGCGTCCCCGTCCCCACGCCGTCCCCGTCCGCCGTCCCCGTGCGCCGTCCCCGTCCCCATCCCCGTCCCCGTCCCCGCTCCCGTCCCCGCTCCCGTCCCCGCTCCCGTCCCCGTCCCCGTCCCGCGTCCCGACGGGGATTGGGCATGACTCGCTGGGTGGAGTAGGCTTGTCGTCAATGGGAAAGCCCAGCACAGATCCGGGTCTTGGTCCGACGAGCGAAGCCCGCGTCAAAGCGGCATCTGCGCGCGACGTGGACACTCAACCCGCACCTGCGAACGTCAAGCCGAAGACTCCCAAACGCGACACGGTCGATGTCTTGCTCGATGGTTTCAATGAGCGCAGCGATCAACCTCGCATTCTTCCAACTGGCAGCGACACCCCGTCGCCTCCCGTCGCGGCGCTGCGCAAAGACCTCACGCCCACGCAGCCCGGCAGGCGTCATCAGGAAAAAATTCGCGTGGCGGCCGGAGTCGCTCTTGGCTTTTTGATCGTGCTCGCTTTGGGCGCGCTGCTGGTCAACAAGATCGGCGCGGACGCGACGCCGCGACCCAACACGACCGCAACACTCATCACGAGCACGCAGCAGTTTGCCACACCGACAGGGGAGCCCACGGCGGCGCAGCCCACCGCAACAACAGCTCCGACCCCAAGCGACAACATGATGATCGCGCCCGCAGTGAGTGCTGCGCCGTTGACGACGACGACGAAAGTAAAGCCGAGCGCGAGCCCAACACCCACTGCGAAGACACCGCACGATCCGCGTCTCGTCCACGAAAACTAGCCAATTCGCGACGCGAGTGAACGAACGGGGACGGGACGGGAACGGGGACGGCGCACGGAGACGGGGACGGACGGCGCACGGAGACGGGTGCCGGGGCGGCGGACGGGGACGGGGACGGGCGCCGTGACCGCGCGCACTTGGGAAGGTCCTGCGTATCGCATGCGGCTCGTTGATGCATAATGGCGCGCATGAAGCGTCTTCTCTTCGCCGCGTTGCTCCCTGCAGCGTCGATCATCTCCGCTTGCGGCGAGGTCGCCCCACCCAAGTCTCCGGAACCGGATGACGTCATCAAGAACGATGCGGTCGGCAGCAAAGGCGAAGACGATCCCGAGAACGCGACTCCCAAACTCGACGATATCAAGTCGCGACTGGATGTCGTGGACGGCGCCATCCACGACAATCCCCCCGCAAAATCGGCAGTGACCTATGCGACTCTGCGCAGCGAGCTGGTGAAGCGATACTTGGCTTTGCAAGGATTCGAGCCGAACGCACCGGGAGACACGACGCGCGCGCCCATCTACAAAGAGCGACGCTCGTCGCTTCATGATGACAAGGTTCGGTCGTTCGAGGGCTCGCCTCTCAAGGCCTGGTTCGTCCCGCCTGCGTCTGCGGGCACCGAGCAAACGGCATTCGTGAGCATCGCGAAGACACTTTTGGCACGCACCATCTATGCGCGAGCGAGTCTTCTGATGGGCATGGGTCGCGACGCCGAGGCTGTGCGTGAACTCGCGCCAAGCCTATTTTCAAGTGGTCCCGGCGATGTGCCTTCTCCGGTGATGGACTGCGATCGCGAGAGCCCGCCATCGTGCATGCCAACGATCGCAGCGTTCGTTCAGAAGTTTCCGAGTCTATGTTCGCGACCTGGCTCCAACTACGCGTGTCGTCGACTGACAGAAGAAGAGCTCGCTGCGCCGGCGTTCAAGAGCGAACCTTCCAAGTTCGTGTTCGTGGACGCAGTCGTCTCCAATGCAGCTCACGCGGCCGACGGTTCGTGGACGATCATCGGAACCGACTTCTCGCCCGACAGTCTCAAGGATTGTGCGACTCCATCCAAACCCACGGGAGACATTCACGCCAATTGGGTAGGCGCCGAGCAAGACACCTTTTGCGCCGCGATTAAAGGATCCAAGTACAAAGGACTCAAGGTCATCTACTCGGTCAAAGCCGACGTCGCGTTGGTCGACGTGCATCAAGGTGACAGTGTTCGATTCGTCGTCGCGCCCAAGCAAGTCGCGTCTGGGAAGAAAGGCGATGTGACCACCATCACAGTGTCCGACGCCGTGGTCAGTGAAATCGCAGTACCCGATGGCGTGCGTTCGCGATGGGGCTCGCCGTTCGACTGGCAGTTTCAAGGCTTCAAACCAGCCTCAAAGTGATGAGACTGGGTGCGCTCATTGGTCGAGAGCGCGTTCTTGAGGAGATGACCAAAGTCCTCTCGCGTGACGAGCCGCTGCTGACGATCCTCGGTCCTCCCGGCATCGGCAAGACGCGCGTCGCTCAACGCTTTTGGGAGACAGAGAAAGACAAGTACACGGCCGGAGGTTGGTTCTGCGATCTGATCGAAGTGCAGACACAAGCAGGTCTGGTCCACGCAGTCGCGACTCTGTTGGGCACGACCGAGCATCTGGTGGAAGCGCTCGCGTCGCGCGGACCGACCCTCTTGATCTTGGACAATTTCGAACAACTGGTCGTGTCGTGCACTCACCTCGTGCGCGAGTGGTGCCAAGTCTCACCGCGCTTGCGTGTATTGGTCACGTCGCGTGAGAGACTCGGCGTGCAGGGTGAGCATGTCATCGAGTTGCCTCCACTCACGAGCGATGACGGCGTAAGACTATTTTCAGCCCGTTCAGCGTCGATCGGTGGCGACCTCGGAACCGACCCGAAGGTCATCAGGGACCTCGTGCGTCGACTGGACGGCATCCCCTTGGCGATCGAACTCGCGGCTGCACGCACGCGTGTGCTCACCCCCAAAGACCTCGCCGCGCGACTCGAGGCTCGCTTCGCGTTGCTCACTCAATTGCCGCGCGAAACGGAAGGTCGTCATCGCACGCTCGAGTCTGCGATCGATTGGTCGTGGAACATGC
>JAYVXK010000395.1:0-6616 GCA_043785265.1 Myxococcales bacterium
ACAGGCAGTATTGGTCTCGACTTGGCGCTCGGCATCGGTGGCTACCCGCGCGGGCGCATCATCGAGATCTACGGACCTGAGTCGAGCGGCAAGACCACACTCACACTCCACGCGATCGCGAGCGCGCAAAAAGCTGGCGGCACTGCGGCATTCATTGACGCAGAGCACGCGCTCGATCCTGCCTATGCACGCAAGCTGGGCGTGAACACGGACGAACTCTTGGTGTCGCAACCCGATTATGGCGAGCAAGCGCTCGAGATCGCAGACATGCTCGTGCGCAGCGGCGCAGTCGATCTCATCGTGGTCGACTCGGTCGCTGCACTCGTTCCCAAGGCTGAAATCGAGGGCGACATGGGCGACAGCCATATGGGCGTCCAGGCTCGATTGATGAGTCAAGCGCTTCGCAAACTCACTTCCACTGTGGCGCGCAGTAACTGTCTTTTGGTCTTCATCAACCAGATCCGAATGAAGATCGGCGTCATGTTTGGCTCACCCGAAACGACCACGGGCGGCAACGCGCTCAAGTTCTACGCGAGCGTTCGCCTCGATATTCGCCGCATTGGCGCGATCAAAGAAGCCGCAGCAGCCACAGCCAGCAACAAAGACCCGATGGTCGTCGGCAATCGCACGCGCGTGAAGGTCGTCAAAAACAAGATGGCCCCTCCCTTTCGCGAGGTGGAGTTCGACATCCTCTATGGCCAAGGCATTTCGCGCTCGGGCGACATCATCGATCTCGCAAGCGAGATTGGCGTCGTCGAAAAAGCCGGCGCGTGGTTTTCGCTCAACGGCGAGCGCATTGGTCAGGGTCGCGAGAACGCGAAGGCGTATCTCGATCAACACCCTGAGCTGATGGACAAACTCGAAGCCGCCATCCTGCTCAAGCACGGCGTGAAACGCTCGCTCACTCTCGGCGACACACCGCCCCCCGCCGCCAAAGCCGAAGGGGACGGCGCTACGCGGCGTGGAGAGAAAGAGCCCGTAAAAGAAGCCTCCGCAGCAAAGAGCAACGGCAACGGCAATGGGCATGGCGCAGACGCAAAAAAGTCCGTCCCGCACATTCCTGCCAAGCCCGCAAACTAACATCCATCCACGCCGCCGAGCGCGCGCGTGTGAGGTCCTATGGGGTTTAGCAGCCATCCATGAGCCTCAGGCACGTGCACGCTCGGCGGAGGGTCGCGCCCTAGTCCTAGTGCCGTCGATTCAATAGAATCGAGGCACTAACCTTCGCGCTCGAAGAAGACATAAGTATCGCTCGAGAAGAAGCGGCGACCTAAGGGACGTGTCAGCGCACCCAGCACGCGTCCGGGCTCGACCCAGTCCGCGTTGGCAGACCACCAATCGCCAAGGGTGAGAGAAGCGGGTCGGAGGCCTGCGAGCTTGGCCATGTTGACCAGCGCGGCGCGGTGAAAGCAGTTGAGGTGTTGCAGTGGTGTGATCGGCAAGAGCGATCGCGGTCCATCCATCGCTGCCCAATCCCCTGTCGCGAGGCGCCGTTTGATGTCGCGTCCGTCTGGAACACTGAGCTTGATCATGCCTTTCGGCGCAAGCGCGCTGCACAAATGGCGGAGCGCGCCGAGCGGATCGCTCAGGTGTTCGAACACTTGTTCGGCGTTGATCAGGTCGAAGTTTCGGCCCGGCAACTGATCCCACAAGACGAGTGGAACGCCCAGGGTGCGTGCGTGTTCGATGCGCAACGGCGAACTCTCATGACCGTGCACGTCGCACCCAAACGCGCGCGCCATGGTGCACCAAGCGCCCCAACCCATGCCGTAGTCGAGTACCGACAGAGGCGTGTCGCTCTTACGGAGTCGATGTTCTGCAAGCATCAGCTCGCGCACGAATCGCAGTCGCGAGTCCATGTCGCGTTGCGCACGCTGCGTCCCAAGAGCGCGCGTCGGATCGATCCAATGATCGTAGATGCGCGTCATCAGAGAGTCGTTCGGGACTTCTGCGTGATACACGAGCCCGCACGCCAAGCACTCCAACACCCTAAAAACAGCACCCTTCAGGTACTCGAGCTCAATCGCTCCCACGGTCTTGTATTGCTCGACCAAGTGCGATCGAATCGGCTCCTCGAGCATCGCGCACGCAAACAACTCCGCACGCGATTCGCTCTCACACGCAGGACACTTCAGTCGCGCGACGAAGTTCGTCATGCGCGGCCACTAACAAGGAAGCTACCCACGATCAATGACGCGCTCGAGAGTGACAATGTTGTGATCGACGACCGGTGTTGCTCGTGGGCGCGCCCCAACGAGACGTCGAAGTCTGCGAGCGACACTCGCCACAAGACCTGTTGGTGCAGCAGGACCATTGTGCGTGCTCACGATCGACGCAACAGAAAAGCCTTTGATTGAGCCCCAAAACGCACGCGACGGAAACACTACATGCTCCGGCGGTTGGACATACCACCAGGCAGGCCCCTCGCGCTGCGACACCTCGCATTCGATGTCTCCAGTCAGCACGACGAGTCGTCCACCCGCGCGCAAGCGCATTGCCACGTCAGCAAAGAAGGCAGGCGCGTCATACAAGTGCTCCACGAGATCGAACGCAGTGATGACATCGAACGGTCCCTTGGCTTCCCTTAGGTCGCCGACAATCGCGTGATGCTTGGCCGCCACGCGCTCTCGACTGGTGGACGAGTACTCGACGCCCATGGTCTTCGCCCCGCGAGACCGCGCGAAATCGAGCAGCTCGCCTGTGTTGCAACCGACATCGAGCAAACGTGTGTTCGACTGGGCGAGTGCAGCGATCCCAGCGACGACCGCGGGCGAGTGCATGCGCTCCCACTTCCGATGCGACGTCCACCGCGCGCCTGCATCACTCTCCTTGTAGAGCTTTGCGGCTGTTTCCTGCGGGATTGCGTGTTGCACAAATCGCGACCCGCACGGGTTGCACTGCCCCAACGTCGGAGTTCGACTCAGAGTGATCGTCGCGGACGAGAACTGAACCGCGCGCGGACACGTGAGCGCGCCGAGGTCTTTCAGATCAGGCGACGCGCACAACGGACACACGAGGTGAACCAAGTCGTTGTCGACCAGCGTCATGTGAGTTCCGATAACCAGTGCACGATGCGTGGTCCTTGAACACTTAGATCGAACTGCTCGAGCGCCACCTGCTTGCCCCGCTCCGCAATCTCTTCGCGATCAGGATGATCCAAGGCTCGCTTCACGGCGTCTGCAAAGGCGCGCTCGTCGCCTGGTGGGGCCAGAAATGCGCTCCACCCATCCTGCAGATAGGTAGCGACTTCGCCCACGGTGTTGGACACGACGGGTCGGCCCGACAACAGGTAGTCGGCGACCTTGCTCGGAAAGCGCGCCCGCGAACGATCGTCATCGCGCAACGGTGCCAAGAGAACACGCGCTCCTCGATAGCGCGCGCGCAACGCCGCGTCGGACACGAACTGATCTTCCAACACCAACCGTTCGGACGATCCACAACGAGCCGCGAGCGCCAAGAGCTCATCTCGGCGGAATTCAGCCTTGCCCACGAGGTGCAGGTCGAGTTTGGGAATCGTCGCCAGAGCACGAATCGCGAAACGCGCGTCCTCGGGGTAGGAATCGAAGTCAGCACACAAGACAGCATAAGGTCGCGTTGCTTTGAACACGTCCGTGTCGGCCCAGTCTTCGGGATCGGCAAGCAACGGAACACGCAAGATAGGATGCCGCACACGAAAGCGCTCACGCAGTTCGGTCTCGATCCATTGGAGATCACCATCGAGCCATCGAGCAGCGGCAGCCACCTGTGGAGTACTTGGTCGCCTATCTTTTGCCCAACCGTCTGATGCTCGAACGCGAGCCGCCACTCCACGAGATCCATGACGAGCGGAATGCCTCGCGACAAGCAGAGCGCATGGAGTCGCAAGAGCACGGCCGGAGAGCGACCATAGTAGACAGCCACTGCACGACGCGTGTCGTTCCAAGCATCGAGTCGCGAGCCGAGTCTGGCGAAGGCGCGGAGGCGACCGCGTGTGATCGCCCATGGATCACGGGGGATCGTGGGATCACCCGTGAGGTACTCGAACTGAATGCCTTGGTGTTCTCCACGCGCGACTGTGTTGCGGGGAGGCGACTGCCTCTCTGAATAGTCCAAGCACAGCACGACCGCTCTCGCCCCAGCCAATGTCACTGCACGAGCAAGACGGCGCACGTAGACACTCGAAGCACCGCCGACTGGAAAGGCGAGTTCGTCGCCGACGATGATGATCGTCAGCGGCTCTGCGGCCACGGCCGGCATCATCGACCTGGCGCGCGAGTGAACAATCCGTCCACTTGAAGCACTCGCCCATCTTGTGGGTGCTGAAGCTGCAGGTGGTTGCCGCGGTAGACGAACCCGCGATCGCTCATCATGCGGTAGACGCCATCGAACAAGGTCTGCCCCTCATAGAGAGGCTCGACCGACATCTCGATCACCGCGACATCGACATCACCTAGGAGCGTGGTGGCTCCGCGGAGGACGCGATCTTCAAAACCCTGAACATCGATTTTGAGGAGAGTGGGCGATCGGAGGTCGAGGCGGTCCCGCAGATGATCGAGCGTCTCGACAGCGACGGTGATCTCTGATCCGCCGGCAGTCTGCGGAAAGGCCTCGACATGAAGCGCGGCCATTTTCAGCATGGATGATGACTGCGCGTAGGCACTGCGGTGGAAGGTCGTCTCTCCCACGGCGTCGCCGAGCGCGACGTTGTAGGAGCGAAACTTGGTGTCTTTGGCGAAGCGTCGAACCAGATCGGAATGACAATCTGGGAGTGGCTCGAACGAATGAATCATCGCGCGGGGCGCAAAGCGGCGCGCCTCTTCTGCGAACTGCCCCGTGTTGGCGCCTACGTCCAGAACCGTCTGGTAGTCGAACGACCACAACCAATCGCGCCGCTTGGGCTTGCGAACTTTGTCGAGCAGACGTCCTGCGATCTTGGTGAGTGGGCGCATGCGCGCGGAGACGAATACTACGCCTACGCCCGTCGGCCAAACGGCAGACGCTGCCTGACTGCAGCGACCCATGCGCGTTCGTCTTCGCCCAGCCCAAGGAGCGCGAGTGCGATCAGATAGACCACCGCAGCTGCGCCGACCGACGCGAAAAAGCGTGGCAGCGCACTGAGCGGCAACGTGACGAGCAGTGCCTTTCCGACGACTGCTGCGATCGCCGCAGCCAGGTACACGCGCATCAATGCCCAAGAAAAACCGTGCACGCCATACAGACGAAACGCCCATATTTGCTGGACGGCCTGCGCAATGAACATCCCGAGCGCTGCGGTGCCGGCCGCACCGACCATGCCGTATCGACGACACATCGGCCCAAGCAGCACGAGTTGCACGGCCAACGACGCGACCGCGGCGACCACACTCGCCCCCCGTTTGGAACCGATGACGATCGTCTGCGCCGGGATGCTCATTGCGCCGAGCAACTGCGCAATCGCAAGGAGCGCCAAGGCTGGTGCTGCGTCGGGGAAGCCTTTTCCGAACACGGTCAGCAGGTCTCGACCAAACACTGCGAAGAGCACGACCAAGGGCACCGCGAGCAAGGCGACCCAGCGTTGGGTCCGATGAATCAGTGCACTCAGGGCCTCGCGATCGCCATTCACGAGGAGCGCAGGCAACTTGGCGTTGAGCCCAGGGACGAACACACTGCGCATCTGCCCGACTGTGATCGCGTAGAGCATGCAGGCACCATAGGCACCTGTGGCGGACGGGCCCTGCACAGCTCCCAACACTGTGTTGTCCAGACGACCCTGTAACGACCATAGGAGAGCGATGGCGGTCATCGGCAAACCTATACGTAGGACCTGCCTGTCCATAGGACCTATCACAATGGCCAGAAGTGTGCGGCGCAGCGAAAACACGCGGCTGTAACAATAGGCCGCAAAAACAGTCGTGGTGATCATGGCGCCCGCGACACCTCCGCACGCACCTGGCAATCCTAAGCCCACGCGGAGCAAGACAGTGGTGGCTGCAAGAAGCGCCAAGGGTTGAAACAATCCTCGTGTCCAAAAGTCGTAATGCATGATGCCGCGACTCTGTGTGGCCACTAGGAAGATCGTGGTCGCGTGATAGGCAATCGGAACCAGTGTGAGGACTCTGAGCGGCGTCTCCACCCCAGGCAGATTGGCGCGAGAGGCGATGGCGTGCGCACCCAGGCCCAGCGCAATGGTCACTGCCAGACCTGTTAACAGGACGAGGCGCAACGCAGACCCTACAGCGCGTATCGCGCGCTCGTCGTCATTCGCTTCGCGGGCGAGAGCGACTTCGCGACTGACGGCGATGTCCATCCCAAACAGAGTCACCGCCGAACTGAAGTCGACGATCGTATTGGACCAAACATAGAGACCGTAGGATCCTTGTCCGAGAAAAAGCGCCAATTGCACGTGAAACGCAGGCATCGCGGCCTGCGCGACCAGTGTCATGAGATTGATGCCCGCTCCGCGCGCCTGACCGGAAGCGTCTCCCGCGGCAGATGTGGTGTCGCTGGGCTTCACGGGGTTGTACCGGGTTCGGCGCGGCGAAAGATCCAGGTCTCGGATCCAGTCGATAGGTGCACGTGCTTGCACTCGAGAGGCCAGGGCACTTCGCACTTGGCGCGCAGCGCAATGGCGTAATGCGACCGACCCTCCGCCAGCGCA
>JAYVXK010000396.1:0-1954 GCA_043785265.1 Myxococcales bacterium
CACTGCAGTCTTCGTCCACTCCGTTGTTGGGGACGTCGAACGCACCAGGGTTGATGTTCGCATCGCAATCGTTGCAGTCGCCATCATTCCCAGAGAACCCGTCGCCGTCATGATCGGTCGCGTCGGAGTACGCGCAGGTGATGGGACCGCCAGTATCGTTGGCGCCGATGATGACGTTGCCACCATCATCATTGGTAAGGTCGCCATCTGCTCCTGCACTCCCATCCTTGTCGGGAAAGAGATTAGAGACAGGCGAAGAACACGCGACCACGAAACCAATCACCAAAAAAAGATTCGCAGGTCGCATACGGCCTCCCAATGTAAAGCGTGTCACGGATCGCTATCTGCGTGTTCAATTCCTTCCACAATCCGCTCGAATTGTAGGCACTTCCCCTCTTCCTCCCACCCGCGACGCGCTCTTACGGTCCGTCAGGATCAGTGGGCCCTGGCAACTTGGGCACCGACGACTCGGAACGCGAAACGACCTTCTTCCGCGGCCCTTGCTCGATGTTCAACCGCACCGGCAAAACCACCATGGGCACGCCCTCGTGCTGCAACCGCTGTTGAATCATGAACGCTGTCTCGTTGTGGAGGAGCCGCCCAATGGCGGTGTCCTCACTAAACAACAACTGACCTGCCACGAACAACGCGCGCGGGAACTTGGTGATCTGATCCAAGGCTATTTTCTCGGCCTCGACTGCGACCTCGGTTCCAGTCGAGTACACGCTCGATGCAGGCATCCCTAGGGTCGCTGCAAACCGGCAGTACTTGTCGAGCGCGTCAGCAGTGCGCTTTTCGAGTTCGTGCACCTCGTCGATGCCTTTGAAGTTGCCGCTGTCGACGATGGCGATCGACGCGAAGATCACTCCTTTGAAGTGACCTGGGAACATGCGCAGCAGGGTGAAGAGCGCGTGTCGACCCAAGCCTCCGTACCCACCGACGAACAACACTGCGATGGCAGACTCCGGATCGAGTTGCAGTACCTTGGGGGTCACTTTGGTCTTCGCGAGAGGATCTGGAAGCTCGTCGTCGAGGCGTCGAATCGCCGCGACCACTCCCAAGTAGTGCCGCTTGATGTAGAGGCACACCATCACGAGGATGCCGGTGATCACCAACGTGAGCCAGCCACCGTCGGCGAACTTCTCGATGCACGTCACGATCAAAATCGTCACGCATAAAATGAGCGCGATGAGATGCAGCGGCAGGTGCTTGAACCAATCGGGCCGCTTTTTGCGCTCTTGAATCCAGAATTTGCTCATGCCGAGATTCGACAGAGAGAACGTCAAGAACACGTTGATCGAGTACATGACGACGAGCTTCGACACATCGCCGTGCGTATAGATGAGCGCGAGAATGGACGTGCCACTCATGAGCAGCACGCCGTTCTGCATGCTGAGTCGTTCGGAGAGCGCGGCGAAACGGTGGGGTAGCCACGAGTCGACGGCCATGTTCGCCATCACGCGTGGACCGTCGACGAACCCAGCTTGGGCCGCAATGAACAACAGGCCTGCTTCGCTCACGAGCGCGACCCAAACGAACGGACTGCCGAGCGGTCCCCAGTTCTGAGTGATCTGACTGAGCAGCACTGAGTTCATGGTGACGCTTGGATCGCGCGCAGGCATCGCTTTGACGAGCAGATAAGAAAGGATGATGCCGCCGGCGGTGATCGCGAGTGACGTCGCCATCAGCACCATCGTGCGTTTGGCGGTGCGCACTTTTGGCTCGCGCATGATGGCGACACCGTTCGAAACGGCCTCGATGCCCGTATAGGTGCCGCCACCGAGCGAGTACGCCCGAACGAACAACGCGAGTGTGCCGAACATCGTCAGCGACGTGACGGTCGAGTGGAGGTTCTCCCGCGTCGCGGCGACCGTCTCGCTGACGTGACCCATGTTGCCGCCGATGGCGACCGCGAGAGCGATCACGTGAGTGATGACGAACACCAGGAAAATAG
>JAYVXK010000397.1:0-1953 GCA_043785265.1 Myxococcales bacterium
GGCATGAGCCTTCTCCCAGTTTCTCAAATTGAGAATGGGAGGAAGGTTGCTAGGGGATTTAGGAGACCCTCAGGTGCTCATCAACTGGCGCGCTGCACACCCTGATCGATCGACGTTGCTGCATAGTACCGAACGTCGATCGTGTTGCTGCACGGCAGATTTGCTTGAGCGCAGATGATGTCGGTCGAGTTACTGGTGCAGTTGGGTGCACCCGTATTGGGTCCGACGATGGGGAAGACATCGAGCAGAACTTCTTGCCCGCCTGCGCAACCGAGATTGTTGCGATGAGCGGGGTCACAATACGCGGTGAGGCTTCCGGTCGAATATTTCGTTCGAAGAGCCCAAACATTGTCGAAGGGCGTGTGCACGTTGACGACCTGCGGCGCTGGACCCAGGACGACGGTTCCGTTGGGATTGACGCCGATTTTTCGAACCCAGTTACGCGAGCCTCCACCGTTGATGAGTTCGTCCCCGTTTCGCCAGTTCGTCCATATCGCATGGGTCAGTCCACCCTCATAGCTCGCGACCGGCTGGTCTACCCCAGCGCCACTGCCTCCCGACTGCGACGAGTTGAAGTCAGAAATGACAGCAAAGCTACCGCCGGTGACTGGACCGAATGTCCTTCCGCCGTCGATCGAAGTGAAGACGACTGCGTCACTGGCCTTGCCCGGCGGGCTGGTAGTGCTGGCGGCAAGAACGAAGTAGGCCACCACGCCCGGCCAGCCAGTCTGCACAACAGCGGGGTCGCCAAGCGCCGCGAGGTAACGGGAACCGTCGCTCAGATTCGGGATTACGAACGGTGCTGGCGGGAAGAGATTGCTTCTACTTGTAGCGTCGAGCTTTTCGTTACTGACGAACGAATAAGTTTGGCCATCGTCAATCGATGTCGCCCAAGCCATACCGACGTTGGCATTGAAGCCAATCGTGATCGTGCCCACGCCGACGGATCCTGGGATCCACGCGACACTGGTTTCCGAACCCAACGAAGGGATGGTGGCAGCAGTGGTGACTGCGACGTCGGCGACGGTGAGGCGCGACTCCGTTGAGCCGACGCTCTCAAGCGTTGGGGCACTGGAACATGCTGCGCCCAACCCTAGCAGACACGGGCCCAAAGCCAATGTGCGAAGCAGCCCCGTTGTGATGACTTTGTCGCTGACGATGTCTTCGTTTGTTTCATGGCTCCGCGCGTCCGTTGGTTGCAAAGGTTGGCTTCAAGCCAACCTAGTACTTGAGCCAGCGAGCGAGAGCAATACAGTCATCTATACGAACCAGCCGAGCACGCGACCTTATGTGTCGGCATGGCTCTTTCTCGTCAGTCCAGTTTGAGGCGGCGGAGAATCATTCGCACGGCATCGCGATCTCCGAGTCGCGCGGCGTTCAGCAACGCCAGTCGATCGTACGATGAAGGAAACGCCAGGAGGTCGGCCGCTTCGACTCCGATCCGTTTCGCCAAAGCGAAGAGGACAGGCACCGATGGGACGCGTTTCCCCGCTTCGACCTGAGAGAGATAGCCTTTGTCCAGGTCGCAGTCCCAAGCGAGTCGTTCTTGTGTGACATGCGCCTCAAGGCGGAGCTCACGAATGCGTGCGCCTAGTCGGCGAGCGAGCGACGGAGAGCCGGATCGCGGCGCCATCTCTGGACCGTACCGACGCTCGGTCGACGCGACGTTGGCTTAGAGCCAACTTGCGACCAAAATATTTCGCCTGACAAGTGCGAGGCACGCGTCTCAGAAGATGAAAACGCCGAGCGCGACGACGGTCGACCACTGGCCCTTCTTGTGACCCTCGGCGCTCTGCGCGACGTTGCGCGTGCGGAGGAAGAGGCCGTGTGACTTGTAGGCTTGCTCGCGTTCGCTCCACGCCTTCTCGGGATCGATGTCGATGCCGAGTGTGGTCGCGAGCATCGTCGCCGCGAGGTCTTCTGCGTACTCGCCAGCGATCTTGCTCGTCTCAC
>JAYVXK010000398.1:0-1953 GCA_043785265.1 Myxococcales bacterium
ATTCCACTGGGGGCAGCCCGCGTCTGCGACACCCGCGTCTGGGTAGTCGATGTCGGGCGGCGGAACGAGGCCCGTGGCGCACGCGAACAATCCAACACCACGCACCCAACCAAGACTGCTGCGCCTCGAAACAAAGACATCCCCTATGATCTCACGAGCGCGCAGAGACGCAAGTGGGTGCCGGGACTACAGCCGATCGAAGGCTATCCGGTCTCGCGAGCGCCTTTGGATGCTCCTTGTGGAACTTCGCCTTCACTTTTGGTTCGGTCATCGCAACACGTCAATCACACTTGCGATCGCCTCCACTACGCCGCCTGCCAATGCCATCGATCTCGACGGAGACCACCCGCGCGCTTCGTCAGGGTCGCCGTTGTTGTCGGTGAACGGCATCTCCAGCGTGAGCGACAAACAGTCGAAGGCCTCTCCGACGTAGTTTCCCGCGCAGCGCAAATCGCCTTTGCCTGGGGCGTCTTTTGGGTAGCCCTCTTCGGTTTGAAAGTCAGAGTTGGCTTCGAGCAGGGCGTTTTCGAATTCTTCTTCGAGCGACTCGAGGCGATCGTTGTAGTGCGGGTTTCCCTCGGCCCCAGCGACGAACACATACGGCGTGTGCTCGTCGCCGTGCACGTCCAAGAAAAAATCGACGCCGTGTTCGTAGAGCGCAGTTCGCACGGCAAGCACCTCGGGCGATTGCTCCGCGCTCGCCTCCCACCACGACCGGTTGAGGTCCTTGCCCACCGCGTTCGTCCGATGATTGCCTAGCGTCGCGCCGTCTGGGTTCATGCAGGGAACGACGAAAATTCGCGCATGCTCGAGGAGCGCCACAACGAGCGGATCTTCTTCGGAGAGCAATCGACCGATCAGGCCCTCGGCAAACCAACCGGCCATCGTCTCGCCTGGATGCTGTTGAGCGATCACCCAAAGCTTGACCGCATCGTCGCTCTCGCTGCCGAACGTGAGCAGTTCCATGTTTCGACGCTCGACACTCTTGCCGAGCAACTTCACACGCGCACGCCCAGTCGCTCTCGCCTCTTCGATCACACGATTGCGTCGCGATCGTGGATAAGGCGCAAAATAGGCGTAACGAACGAGATCACGCTCGGGCGTGTGCACGATGCGCAGCACGCCATCTTTCATTTCGGTGGGCACGCGAAACCAGTCGGGCCCGTCGGGCTCGTACGAGGCGCACACGCGGTATTGTTCGAGCGCGTCTGCGTAAGTGGTCTCGCCCGCGTTTTCGAGAGCGATGACTCGCTCGTGACCGACGTCGCCGTGCGCGTCGAAGCAAAACCATTGTCTGTGCTCTGGCGCGACGCGATCGCTCTCGATCGCGAGCCGTATGTCGCCCACTTTGGGTGCGCTGAGGACGCGCACTCGACCTGTGTCTTCGGGAACGGTGATTCGCATGGCTCTGTCTCGAGGACGATTGCACGGCACAGGCGGCCTCGTCCACGTCGACAGGACCAACCTCCGTAGGATAAGAGTCCTCGTCCCATGCCAAGCACGCGTGTCGATCGCCCCGTCGTGCGATCGTACAACAAAGAGTTCGTCCGTAACGCCATCGCTTGGGTAAAGCAAGGCGGGCACGCGATCGTCTGGGATTCAGCCACTCGCGCACGTTTGCTCATGAGCGCGCCACGCGATGGAGACCTGCGCGATCTGGGTTATTGGGCGTTGCTCGATCTCGGGAAGTCTTCTTGGCGAGTCTCACTGTCCGGTCCGATGCGCGGTCTCGCGTTCATCACAGTGCCGGCCGACTGCCACGACATCGTTCGCGGTTGGTGCACACGAGACTCGATCCATCCCAAGCCCAAACGCACCCTGCGGCTCGATTGCCTCGAATGCGGCTCGTGCTGCAGAAGCAACGAAGTCATCCTCGAGCGCACGGACATCAAACGCTTCGCGGGCGGCGGACGCGCAGAACTGTCGCGCATGCCCTGGTCTCGTCGTCGACGC
>JAYVXK010000399.1:0-6603 GCA_043785265.1 Myxococcales bacterium
AAACGGCTCGCCGTAGAGACCTACGCGCTCTTGCTTGAAGAGGATCGGTCCCTTCGACGTGAGCTTGATGATGATGGCCACGCTGATCATGAGCGGCGAGAGCAACAAGAGGCCAATGCTGGACGCGATGATGTCGAAGCCGCGTTTGAGCGCGAGCTGAAAAGGTTTGTGGCGATAGCAGAGGTAGTGCACGTATCCGTCTGCCACGGCGGCGCGATCACGTGGCTCGGCGCGAGAGATGCGGAACCGATTGGCAGGCAGCGCAAACGGAATGCCGAAGCGCTCGCACACGCGAATGCACTCTTGTGTCTCGGCGCGGTGCGCGTCTTCGTGACCTGCAAAGTAGATCTCGGCGACGACCTGCTCTTTGAGCACTTTCTCGAGATCGTTCGCGCAGCCCAGGATTTCAGCCGGTAAACGCTTGTGGTGCGCTTCTTTTTCGAAGCGCAGATAGCCCATGACCCGACGCTTGGTGCGCGCCGAAGCCTCGCGAATTTCGAGACCAGTGTGGCGACCAAGCGGGCCCACTCCGACGATCAGGATGTCGTTGCTGATTGGTGTGGGCGGGCGGGCGCGCAACCAGAAGGTCAGCAAACGCAGCGAAATCACCCCGGGCGCGAGGACGAAGACGAAGCGGGACATGTCGCTGCCCGCTGCGTACCGCTGCACGAACGATCGCAACAACACCATGGGGACGATCGTCGCCGTCAGTAAGAACGCGGTAAGCACCACGTCATTGCTGACACCGCGCCCGTTGGTGGCGTCGTAGTGGCGAAGCACGCGCCCACCGACGACCCACAAGAACATCGAACCCGCTCCCATGCCCATGGCGACCAGCCAGTGCACGCCGTGTGGCGTCCAGGTCGCGGCGAGCGCGGCCAGCACCAAAAGGATGCAGTCACCTATGAGGTTGACGTTCTGCCAGACACGGGAGGGCATCGATTACGTGGGTTCTAGAGGAGCTTGGCCTTCTACCACAGCGCGTGCACTCGTTCGAGGTCTGCCCTCGATGCGCGGCGGGATTTACGAGACTGATGGCAAGTCGCTGCTTTCAGCCTTCGTCATCTGCGGTGTCATCGTCATCTCTTGCTTCGGGTCCAAGCATCTTTTCGAGTGCAGCGCTTTGCAGCGGATCGACACTCGTGAAGCGTAAGCCCACATCGAAGGCAGCGGCTGAGCCCGCGGGGAGTTCGTCGACCCAGACGACCTCCGCGGTGAAGGTGCTAGGACCTGAGCCCGCGAGAAATTCGAGCGTCAAGAGTTCGCCCTTCTTGAAAGGTTGGTCGCTGTAGATGCGCACTCCTCCCATGCTCATGTCGATGGGATGTCGACGAGTCATGAAGCTCACGCCCGCAGGACGACAAAAGACTGGAACCTGCAGTCGCCTGTACTGTCGGCGCTCTTCCGCGGTTTTGCCCATTGCTTGTAATCGTCGCATCCATGCGCAGCGCGTGGCAAGTCGTGCTACTTCGGCCGTGGCATGGTGGAGTCGCCGGATCGGCCTCGACAAGCAAAGAGCACTCTCTTTGTCGGCGATCGCGTGCTCGTGCGCTCGGGCGCAGGACTGCTCGACGTCGAATATGCCCTCTTTTCGCCGGTAGAAGTACTCGTCACCGCATCAAAGGGGGTGGGTGTTCGCGAGGAGGGATATCTGACGACTGCGGGCTTTGCACGCGAGCGACTCGCCGACGCCGGCATCACGAGCGAGTTGGTTGCAGACGCCTTCGAATCGCTTGGTCCGATGCGCATTCGCATGCTCGCGCGAGTCGCAGAGATCGCCAATGTTGCGCACGAACTCGGACCCTACGAAGTGTTCGAGGGCGGTTATCACACGGGCTCCGGTTATCTGGGCGTGTGGCTCGATCATGATCCGTTGATTCGGGCGTGCATGGGATCAGGGCTCGCCGAGGCTTCGCGATTGATGCAGTCGCTGCACCTGTTTCTCGCCGTCTCTGAAGTGCCCGAAGACACACCCGTGCGTTTGCATACCGCGAATGTGATGGTCGATCGCAAGACGGGCGAGCGCTCGTGGCGTCGGGTGGATCTCGAAGGGGCCTACAGACTCGCGCCGGTCTTGCACGCCGCCCCGATCAGCAAGCGATCGCCATCGCAAGACCCAGATGGGGCCGGATTGCGCGAACAGTTGCGACAGAGTCTGCGTGATCGCGGCGCGATGTCGACTTCACCAGAACGCCTGAAGGTCTTGGCAGGTGCGCTCGAACCCCCAAAAGCCGCGGTCGCCGACAAGAGCAGCGTGGCGCCAGCGATGATCATCACCGATCGCCTCGAAGACCTCGCGACTGCGCCATTGTGGAGTGAGTTGCGCAAACACTCCGAGCTGTTGCGCGGAGACAATCATCTGCACGCAGTGGCGAAGTTTCTTTCGGCGATGGCAGATCGAAAGAGTTCGTTGCCAGAGCTTGCCGTGCTCGCGTCGCGCGCGTGGCTGGCGGGTGGTGAGCAGGGGCACGCGCGCTACTTCGCGCGTCGCGTCGCAGAAGACGCGACGGCGACCAACGCTGCGCGCCTCGCGGCGACGGAGATTTTGGATTCCACGGAGACCACGAATCAGTCGAGCTTTCCTCCACCTGTTGTACCCACTTCGCCACCGCCAGCGGTCGCGGTGTCGGTCACTTCCAAGATGGTCGCCGTGCGCGCTGCACCGGCTGGCGCGTCCCTCCCTCCAGTAGGGCCGACCGAGCGACCCGTGTTCGTGGCGGTGCCGAAAGCCGCCGCGGTACCTACCTTCGAAGTGTCCGCGGCGACGCCGAAGCGTCGCGCAGAAATCTTCGAATCGCTCGTGCTGCCTGAAAATACGGACGATTCGATGCTCGGGTGGGGCGCGACTCCCACCACAGCACTACAAGCGCGCATCCATTGCACACGCCTCGCACGCGATCTCGCGCGCGACTACAGGCTCTGGTACGGCACGACACTCAAGACCGACCCGACTGCGATCGACGCGATGCAACGCCACCTGCGACGCCGCTTCACCGAGAAGCAGTCGAACCCGAACACACTCGAAACCGAACTGCGTCGGCATGGAGCCATGTTTGCGGAGATCCTCGCGCGGGTACTTGGTGGCGAGTGGATCGACGTCTCCGATCCAGAAGCGGGTCGCTGGGCGATGCGTGTGGGCAAGACGACGGTCTGGCCGATCGGGCGTGTGTACCGATTTTACCAACAGGGACACCGCGAGTCGGATCTCGTCGCATCGTTCCTCGATTTGCAGAGCGCAACTCGATGAGCTTTATCCGTGGGTCGAGGGGTGTTGGGGCTATTGCCCCGTGGTGCACGTGACGCCGTAGTTGCTGCTTGCTGCGGCTTGGCAGATCTTCGCATCGACGCACCAGCTATAAACGTCCGCAGTTTGCTGCGCCGCTGAGTCGACATTGAACGTCAAGCAGAGTCGCGCTCCGCAAAGCCCAGAGTTCCCTCTGCTGCAAGGGGCTCCGGTGCCTTTGGTCGGAAAGCTGGTGGAGCCTCGGTTGAGACATATGCTGATCGGGTGCATCGGCGATCGACCAGTGCAGACCTGATCGGCTGGGCACTCGCCGCAAGCTCCACCGCAGTATTGGAGTCCGCTGGGTGCTGTGGGGCAAGCGGTGGGCGCCGGAGGGAGTGGCAGGCGTTTGTAGGTCGCACGGTCAGCATAACGCGCCATCTCAGGATGCCCATTCCGCGCGAAGAGCTCGGCCAAATCGGGGACCCCGCAGCCGTTGCCGATGTCATTGGGTGCGTAGTATTGCAGGCCAGCGAAAACATTCACCGAACCGTCGGGACAAAGGTCAGCGCCCTCCCCACTCGGCACTCGGCCACCGCCTGCGGCGAAACATGCTCGCAAGTCGTCGGGGTGGAGCGTTGCCCCGCAATCCGTACAGTCGGCGCCGCATTGGTGAGGTCCACCACAAACCTTTGCCCCACTTGGGGCGGAGCAATCCGTCCATCCTGGCGGACTTGTCGTGTCTACAGTCGAACTCTCTCCGGCACCGCCGTCTGACTGCCCACCCACTACCGCACCGCCACACCCGAGCATCACAAGGACGCCCGCGAGTCGCGCTTTCATAACCCTTGCACCCTGCACTGGCCATCGAAGTGCTTGTCGCCTTTCTTATCAATCGTCGTGGTGACCGTGCAGAACTGTTCCCCGGCCTGCAAGAAGTGATTGTCATAGTGGAAGGTCGACACCTTCCGGCGAAAGGGAACGTTTAGTAACTGCGCGCGTGGTGGGTCGCAGAGTTGGTCGATCGCCTTCACAGTGTTCGGATCGGTCTGATTGAGCAGAATCAACCATGGGATATAGGAAGGATTGGTGTATTCCTTCATGTCATCGACGAACACCACCTCGACGCCATCCGGCAGCGGATTGAGGCGTCTCGCAGGCACCACGTAACGGCAGGCATTGACCTTCTCTCCTGCGGCCTTCGCATCACGCGTCACGCAACGGAAGTTCTTGTAGACGATATCGCTTGGGTTGTTGGTGTGCGGATTGACCATGGTGGCCAGCGCAGTGGATTGCCATAATTGCTTGAAGGCGGCGGCGTCCACGCCAGTGAGTTGGGTCGCCAACGAACCAGGCAGCAAGGCGCGCTTCAAATTGCTATTGATGTCGGCAAATAATTTAGCGCACTCCGCTGGATCTGAACCGGGGTCATTCGAGACAGGGATGGTTTCATCGCCTGGGGCTCGTTGGGTGCAGAGGACGCCGTCGCCGGGAATCAGGCCGGGGAATTCTTGCTTCTGACTCGACTGCTGAAAGACGGCTCCCGCGATGCTGTTGGGAGACGCATTTTCAAGCGGCACGATGTCGAGACTCCTGAGCAAGGCATCGTCGATCGGAGCGCGAACTGCGTCGCTAGGGGCGAGTCCCGAATCGGTGGTCGCGAAGCTCACTTCGCGCAGCGGATCGACTGTCACGCGCCCGTCCAATAGGCGAAACGCAAACGCTTGCGCCACACTCAGGGAGGCGTTCAGCGAACCATGGAGAGGAATACTCCGAATGGCACCCAAGCGAATATCGAATGTGAAAAAGAAACCGGCCTGCTGCTTCGTGTCTCGATCTTCCAGCGTTCGTAGGAAGGGTGTCGTGTCAGAATCGTCCACCGCAAGCACAGCGTCCAAGGTTTGATTGTCGTCGTAGCGTCCTTGGAGGAGACCCTTCTCAGCAGCTTCGAAAAATCGCGGAGCGATGGTGGGAAGGACGTCTGTGTAAGGGATGAACCTCGAGCAGAGCCCGTGATTGATGACACTGACCGCCTTCACGGAGCCTGGCCTGCTGGGTGGTTTCAACGTCCTGTCGATTGGTTCTGCACCTGGTCCTTCGGGTATCGCGCCGTTTCGCCAGAACGAAAAGGTAGAATAGTCCATCTGCCACGGTGCAGGTGGGTTGGTGGTGACCCAGCCAGCCTGCGGTGGGTAGACGAGAGTCGCCGCATCGGGCCAGCGATTTTCTGTTAGCTCGTTTCGCCATGCCAGAACCGGAAACCCCGCCGTGTTGGTAAGTCGCGTCGCGAGACCTACCAATGTTTGAAAGAGTTCCTGAGGATCACGCGCCGAAAGGACGACCTCGTGCTGGAGCGCAAAGTCGCGAACGGGTGGCTGCGTGTTGGGCTCTGTGGAAGGTGGACCTGCGAGAGTCTGCACCCAAAACGCGTGAGTGGATCGGTATCGGGCCGCGTGGAAGGGCTGGTCGAGTCCCAGGTGAGCGAGGTCGAAGGGATCCGCGGTCACTTCGGCTGGGCCGGTCCAACCATTTCCGTTGCTGGGTGTTCTCGCGTCATTGACGAGTGCGGCCTGTCGAAAACTCCAATCGAAGAAGGGAGAACCCAAATAGTACTGCAGAAGTGTCGCTTCTCTCGACGCAGGCTGCGCCGGGTTGAACGCGATCGGTCCGGTGAACTCCAGCAAACTCTCTCCCGAGCGTATCGGTGGATTGCCAAGGTCATTGGTGCAGGCGGAAACGATCGCGCCCACGAAGATCTGGCTGACTCCACTTCTCCACCGTGGCTCACGTCTTGCGCTGGCTGGCTGGCTGGCTGGCTGGCTGGCGGGCTGGCTGGCTGGCTGGCTTTGAGAACTGTGATGGTCATACGGGAGTCTCCTACCAGCAAGGAGACCAGGGGCAGGTGCGCTCGTCAACAGCCGAGCTGTCTACCAGCGGTGAGCGTCGTGGCCGCAATTAGGGGGGTTCGTCGCGGAGTGTGATCTCGGCGTCGATCTCGGTGGTCGCGATCGCTGCTTCGTAGTCTGCATGCACTTGCAGAGGGATCACTCGCGCGCGCGGCGCGTTGGGAATGCGCACTTCGAGCAGCGCGTCGCCAAGGGCGGCCTCGAGAGACACATCGAACGCCGCGAGAGGACCACCCACGCCGACGCCCAGGAGTTTCACGAATGCTTCTTTGCGAGCCCACGCGCGAAAAAAAGCGCGCCGCCTGTCGGTAGCCCGCGAGAACGCATCGAGCTCGCGCGGTGAGAACACGGTTGGGGCGATCAGATCGATGTCGCGCTCAGCGGACACTTGTTCGACATCCACTCCAAGCTCTCCGCGCGCACACACCGCGACCAACGCCATGTCTCCCGAATGCGAGAGGTTGAATGAAACGC
>JAYVXK010000400.1:0-6602 GCA_043785265.1 Myxococcales bacterium
GTACTTGGTCAGATCGGCTGATGAGCCTACGGGCGGGGTGTCGAAGATATCGCGGAGGTAACCCATCCCTCCGACGACGCTCCACTGGTAGACGACAAGGTTGCTCGGGTTGGGTGCTCCGCTGGATGGATTGGCATTTCCTTGTGAGTCGTATTGTCGAACGATGTTCCAACGAAAAATGTGATCCGGAATAGTGGGATCGCGTTCGAGGCCATCGGTGTTGCTCGAGTCGTTCAGCGGAACGCCAAGCTCCATGGCAATTCCGCTCTTGTCCTGCACACGCCACGTCTTGTGATCGGGCGACCAGAAGAAGCGCTCAAAAGCGCCATCGACGCGAGAGCGGAAGTACATGTAGCCCGCGGACCAGACGGGCATCACTTCGCCGCTCAGAGCTCCTGCGCAGGTGACATCGTTGGCGACCAGGCAAATCGGAACAAGCTCTTGGCCCCCACCAAACACGAATCGATCTTGCGTGGGCTTCCACGCTCCTCCGTTGCCTGGATCGTCGTAGGAAGGTAGTCCGCGATCAGTCTGGCGGGAGATGAACGGTGCGCCGATGTCCCAGCCGACTCCGGCGAGTCCGTGTCCCATCGAGGAGCTGTAGGAGAGTCCCAGACTGGGTTGCGCGGCGCCGCGTGCAGCAGGAAGTGAGAATGGGACGGAGTAGGTCGCGATACCGGTAGACAATTGGGCAGAGAAGCTCTCCCCCATGCCTTGGATCTTCCCAGCGCCTTGCGGAACACTGATGGCCTGACTGCTGACTCCCGACTTGTCTCCGCCGACTGGCAGCGACTGAATGCTAGAGAGGTTTTCGGGGACAGGGAGTGAAGGCGGCACCTCCAGAACAGAAGTCGCGCTGGAAGTAGGCGTTGTCACTGGAGCGACGTCCGCAGGGGTCTGCACAGGCGCTTGCACCGTGTTCGGCGCGGCGGTTTCCGACTGTTTCTCGTCGGCGCGTGCTCGGACAGGAGGAAGGACGGTTGCGATGAACGCGACGAGCGTAACGCTGGCAATCGGGGCTCGTAATGCAGTCCGCAGGAAATGACTCATTGCGAATCACTTCCGTGTGCCGTTGCGGGTTTGCGTCATCATTTGGGAAGCTTCGCGACGAACGCGCCCCCGGGCAGAACGCCATTCCCGAAGTCGATTCCCTGGTCGGATTGTCCAGCGATCACGAGCCCGGTACCGTCCGCCACAATGCCCGATCCGCGGACGGCACCAGGTCCACCGTACAGGCGCGCGTGCACTAGCTTGCCGGTCAAATCGACGCTGGCGACGATTACATCGCCGTTGGCATGAACTGCTTTGACAACATCGCCGTTGATTGAAATCCAATCCCAAATAGTGTCGACGAAATAGAACGACGTATTTGTCACGAAACAATGCGGAGTGCTGGTCTTCCCAGCGGACGCTGGACCTTTTGCATAACTAAAGGCCACCGGCTTGGACGGGTTTGTCAGAATATCTCCAATGACGATCGCGTGGCCGGTGGACGGTGCCGCGAGTGGACCCGCGCCGAGATCAACCGTTCCGGTGTACGCGAATGCGACGCAGCCATTGTCCAGAGTGATGCCTTCATCCGGCCCGGAAGTGAGATCACTGGCAGGCTTGAGCGGAGTGCCTCCGATGAGAAACACGGACTGAAGGGCCATGATCGCCCCATAGCGGGCGACAAAAAAGCCGCCGCCTGAGACGGGCGACGGTCCGCTCGAGATGAATCGATAGTCATACATCGAACCGTCTTGTCGGCCTGCGACAATGAGCGACGACCCCGAGGCACCAGCAATGTCGTCAATGACCGCCGGGATGGTGTTTGGCTTCGTCGCGCGAAAACCGTCGTTCGGGACGATCATCCCCATGCCGTTCTTGGTAAGCTGGTTGCTGCTCGTTGATAGGATGTCGGTGATGCTATCTAGACCCATCGCGCCGTCAGGACCTGCGTGCACCCGGAGTGCCCCCATGACGGTTTGCGGCTGCGAGGGGGTTAGATTCTTCGCGCTGTGCACATCACCGGTCGAGTACCCACCAGCGGCCTGGATTGTCGCGACCCAATAGTCATAAGAGTTGTCCGCGCTGTGCGCCCCGCCGCACGAAGCCTTGGTAACGTTGAATGACAACGGATTCGCAATGCCACTCGAGTTGAGACTGAGTGCGTAGCACCCCGTGCCTGTAAGTGTGTTCTGCCCGAGTTTGGCACCGGCGGTGTAGTCGACCGCCAGCCACATTTTTGTGAAATGTCGGAACGTCGTGTTTGGATAACCATGACTCCAGAGGGCTGGCTCGATGGGGATGTTGGCGTCTGCGGCATCAGCAACGAAAGCGTCAGTCGGTCCGTCTGCGCTCGCATCGACTTGAACGTTGCGGTCGTCCACCGCACTGGCGTCGACGGGCTGCGTGGTGACGCCATCCCCTGCGCACCCAGCTGCTATCGCAACTGCACTCAAACAACCGAGAGAAACTATGGCGCGTCTCATTGTTGCCTCACCCAGTATCCATAGGCAGTGAGGATTTGGATTCGCTCAATGCGCGCCAAGTTCACCTCCGGTCCTAGCTGCAAGTCCAGTTGATATCCGCCGCCAAGCGGACGATCGGCGAACTCATCGCGCGCTATGGCTTCGACGTACGGCTTGCCCCACCCATTGCCGAGCGGATCCAGCCACTCTTCTCCAGCAAGGGCCTTCCCACCTTCGATCTGGCCACGCGGCACCAACAGCAGACGCCACGACTGCTCGAAGTTCGTGACCCAGGAAGGTCCGACGTGCGTGAGATTGAAAGGGATGAACGCTTGCGTGTAGCAAGTCATGGGATCGCTCGCCTTCGAGCAATCTCGGATTCCCGTTCCTACCAAGTTGACCGCGAGTCGGTTCCAGCGCGAGTTGAAGCGCTGTGTGTAGGGAGGATCGAAGACGCCGTCGTCCACACGCCCCCAAGGATCGAGCGAGAACGTCAGCCGAGCGGTGCTGGGTGTTCCCGTGCTGCAGAGGAGACTCAAGTCGCCGCCCGTGAGGTTCGTGCAGGTAGAATCGCTGCACTTGGACTGGATCGTTGTCCAAGTGCTGGTGCTCGGACAGAAGTACTGCCACTGATAGGCGGCTGTATCGAACGCGACACCCTTCGACAGGTTCGGTCCGAGGACAAGACCGAGGGGACCGGGAAGTGAGATCACCTCGGTGTCTTTGTTGACCGCAGCCGTGGGTCTTGCGACGACGAATCCATCTACAAATCGGCCGAGGTTATCGACGTAGTCGACGATCGCATTGGGATAGATGCTTCCCGAGTCTTGCGCTCCGCCGATGGTAAGTCCAACGGCGCTTGGCATGCTCAAGTCGTATCCGTAGACGCTGTCCGCCCATTGAGAGGGACTGCCGACCAATGGTTCGGCTTGCTTCATGGTGCTGAGCTCAACGACGTAGCGCGCTTCGATTGCGCGACGCGCGATCACTGCATAGCGTCGAGCGCTTTCAAGCAGCGCCTTCGCGCGCCACAAGTCGTAGCTGTGGTAACGCCTAAAAATATTCTGGTTGGATGTTACTAGAAGCGCCGCGAGTTGCTGGTCGGCCTGCGCCTTCTTGACTGCGAGATCGGTTTGGTGTGTCAGCTGTCGCACGGATGCGTACGACTTTTGCTGGTCAGCCGAAGCGTCTCCTAGACGAAGACCTTCGTTCGCTACCGTGTTCATTGCTTCGACCAGAGAGGTGACCGCGCCCTGCGCCGCCGGGCCGAGCGCAACTTGCGCAGCCTTGCATTGCTTCTGCTGCTCGATGAGCGGGCCGGCACTGAACGAGACGCTGGCGCCACCAGGGAAACCTGCGCTTGTGCTGAAGCATTCCAACAGCGCGCCCGCAAAAGCGCCGGCGTCGCAGTTGTTGTTCGCGTTCTGTGTGGCGGCGGACAGCGCGGCGTCTGCGTCATCAAGCCTTGATTCGACGGCTTGGTACGCGGTGAAGATCTCATGAATCTGATTGCGCAAATGGCGCATGCCCGCCCATTCGTTGATGAACGCACCTTGGAGTGTGCCCCCCGTGTAATCAGAAAACGAAGGGGGGGCAGTGTTGGAAATGACTTTGAGGACCGGAGCGCTCATCTCGACCGTGACAGATTTAGTGCCCGCTTTTACAAGCGGCTCGATCAAAGACTTCACCGCACAGGCGATCTGTCGATGTGGAAGATCGGCGGCTGACGCGCAATCGGTCGCGAGCTGCTTGTAGTTATTGTCAGCCTCGCTCAAGGGAACAACCATCGGGACGCCAGCCACGACGCTCGTGTCGCAGCAATTGGGCGCGGGGTTAGTGCCCGCGCATATTGGCGCAGCTCCACAAAGCCCCCCCATCTCTGAGAGGATGACTTGCGCGCTCTGGGCTACCTGGACGGAAGCGGCCACCTCGGATTGTTCCTGAGAAAGAAGCGTCGTGAAAGCAGTGGTCACCGCAGTGACGGCGGAGTTGGCCGAGCTGCGCGCGTCTGCCAAATATTTGGCGAGCGCTGCTCCAGGTTGCGTGTTGCCTGCAAGGAGCGGATCGCTACTGGGTACCAGTCGTCTCGAGAGATCGAACCCATCGTAGTAGGGCTCTGAGGGCGAGTCGTCGAACGTTCGCATGGCGCGAGTGGCGCGATCGTTCAAGGTCCCGCCACTTCCCATGTAGTAACCGCTATTCAGAGTGTTGAGTACCGGTGGGCTGTAGAGCGCCCGATACTCCGTGATGCCACCGCCGTCCGTACGGACAACGACCATACTGTGCGTGGCGTATGGCTTGTCACCTAGGACGAAGTCACACGCAAACCGGGTTAACTTCGCATCGGTGTCGGTCACGGACGTTAGGGCCACCAACGAGCAACTACTTGCGGGTGGCAGCGTGGCGATCGTCGCACCGAGAAACGACTGTGCGTCAGGATGAAGTATGAGGAGTTGAGCGATGTCGCGATTTTCGGTGTTGAATGCATCGGACCAGTGGCCCGCATAGTCATTGAGTGTGAGCGATGCGTTTTGCCAAAACGCATCATCGCTCTTCGCAGTAATCTCAACGTGCCACGTCGGGTGACCCAAACCATCGGTGATCGGCTTGGACGAAAGGCTCACTTCGGTGCGGGCATTGTTGAACGACGCCGAGGATGTGCCCGCAGCTGCTCCGATCAGGTCGAGAATGTTCACACGATTCAGAAAGAATTGTTGAATGCTCGATGAGGGAGGCGTCAATACCATGTCGTCCGCGGACCAATTGAGGGACTGTCGGACTGCAATGAGCGCAGAAACGCTTCCGGTCCGCGCTGCATAGTTAGAGACGTAACCTTGGCTTGCAGCGTCAGCGTCCAAAAATACCTGTGGGGCGAGAATGATTCCTGTGAGGCCCGTTGCCGCATGACTGCCCGAGGCATAAATTCGCTCTCGTTGGTTGAGTTGCCACGACTCGAACTGTGCGTTCTTGTCGATGTGATAGTAGGTGCCGACGTCGGGCGCGAGCGAGTGGGTCACGATCGATGAGATGCCTGTCACGTTCTCAGAGCCCTGGACTTCAAAGTCAGTGTTTACGAAGTCGTCGTGGCACACTCGACCAGTGATGGCAGAGAGGAAGTTGACCGCGTCACGCGCGTCGTCGAGCGTCAACCGTCGAGAGGTCCACGCGAGATAGCCCGAATAATCCCCACCAGGCGAAAGAACCTGCTCGGGCGTAACGGGCTGGCATACGCCGCTAATTTGTACGGTGCACTTGGAAGTTCGGAGCCCAGCCTCGATTGCTCGGTAGAGGCGCGACGCCGAGGCCTCAGTGTCTGGATTGTTGCACAACCTGAAGTCCGAAACGCCATCGGATCCGAACGGAGACAGCGTGCCCGAGTACTTGAGTTCGAGAGCGTCATATCTTCTCGCGAGGGTGAGCATTTGAGAGAGCAGCGGGCCGCGCACCTGGACGTCGACGTAGGGTACGGGAAACCTCAACCCAGGCTTGAAGTGGAACCACGGGGAGAGGTCGCCACCCTCCGCGCGATCGAGGGGGTCCCCACCGTAGAGGGACTGGAGCATCCGAGAGCGCCACGATCCTGCGTCCCAATCTTCGGCGGCTGCCGACTTCTGTGGAATGCCGCCGCGAGCGATGTGTGCACTTGAACTGCGGGCAAGAAGCGCTGCGAGGTCATCCGACACAATCGTGTGAAGCTGCACTGCTTCTAAGAAGTGGGCGCCAAGCGCACTGGTATCGGCGGCATAAATTCTCTTCTCTGCCCAATCACGAACCTTCTGCAGCGCTGTGTTTGCCAGCGTGTCGGTAGCGGTCAGAATTCTTCCAATGAGCACGTACTGGAGCATCGCAACCTGCGCTCGCTCCCGCGTCACGTTGAGCAGATCGCGCTGCTCGTCGCCCGACAACAACAATGCGTCTGCGCCCGCGGCGCCTGGTGCGATGCGCCGAAGTCTCTCGGCGATGCAGAGGTTCACTCCGGCATAGCGGACGATGTCGTCTGCATCTTGTACTTCCGCGCTCGCGAACGACGTATCGGTGCTTCCCAGACTCAACAATCCGGGCATGGTCACCAAGTCAATTTTCGCCGTCGCTTCCGTGACTCCGCCAGGAGGAGCATTGCACTTCGATGTTTGAGTACGGAGCTTGTAC